>CAYXQU010000039.1:0-11593 GCA_964467305.1 uncultured Eubacteriales bacterium | reverse complement strand
AGTCCGAACCGGCGAGCTTGTACAGGTCGAGCACCGAGCCCACCATCTCGGGATTGGTGACGTTGAGCAGCTCGGGGCACTCGCCGGGCGGCATACCGGCTCGCTGGAGCATCGTCCCCATCGCCCCGTCGAGCACGAGCATGTCGCGGCCCAGTCTCATCATGATGTCTGGCATATCTACTGACCGTCTCTCGTAAGATGTCACTCCGTCAGGATCCGGGGCTTCGGCGTGACCCGCTCATCGCGGCGATCATCGCCACGTGAAAGCGCCACCGCACAGATCGGCCCCGCTAGAGGCACTGCAGCCGCCACAGCGCCGCGACCACGATCTCCTCGTGGTCGAACGCCAGCGGCTTTGGCATCTCATCGGCGAAGAACCAGCGCGCCTCAGCGGCGTCATCTCCCGGGACCACGTAGACTTCCTCGAGTCCGGCATCGGCCAGGTAGACCGCCGAGACGGTCCAGCCACGCGGGTCCCTGCCGGGATCGCCGAAGGCCCCTACCGGAACAAGCGGGCCCTCCCAGATCAGTCCGGTCTCCTCGGCAAGCTCCCGCCGTGCGGCCTCTACCGGCCGCTCGCCCTCGTCGACGAAGCCGCCGGGCAGCGCCCAGCAGCCCAGATGAGGTTCGGATCCCCGCCTGACCAACAGCAGTTTCCGCGCCTCGGCAGGACCGCAGAACACGACGGTGTCCACGGTCAGAGCGGGTCTCGGATAGTCATAGGAGTACTGCATGAAGCCAGTGTAACGGTTCGAAGGCGAAATCGCCGTCGTTTCGCCGCGCGTGGACTAGACTGGTTGGCCTGACGTTGGGGGGCATTCCGCCGCCCGGAAGGGGGATGTCTGTGTCGCACCGGGCGAAGGTGATCATCGCCATGCTCACGCTGTACGTGGTGTGGGGCACCACGTACCTGGGGATCAAGGTCGGACTCGACGCAGCGCTGCCGCCCGCCCTGTTCGCGGGCCTGCGGCTCGTGCCGGCGGCGGCGATCATGTTCATCTTGGCGAAGCTGCGCGGCAGCACCATGAAGCTTCACCCCCGGGAGCTGCGGATCGTCTCCATCGCCGGCATCCTGCTTCTGGTGGGTGGCCAGTACGGCACCTTCGTGGCCGAGCAGTACGTCCCCTCCGGCCTCGCCGCGCTCATCGTCGCCTTGCTGCCGTTGTGGATCGCTTTGGCCGAGTCGCTCTTCCCCGATATGCAGCGGCCCGGCAAGCTGGGCTGGATGGGACTGGTGATGGGCTTCACCGGCCTGGGGGTGCTACTTCTCCCCCGCCTCGCCGGCGTGCAGACCGGCGCAACGGAGCTACTGGGAATGGGCATCCAAGTGCTCGCGACGTGGCTTTGGACCGCCGGCTCGATCTTCAGCAAGCGCAACCCGGTGAAGGTGGATGGCATCGTGGTGGTCGCCTACGAGATGCTCGTCGCCGGTGCGGTGACGATCGTGATAGGCACCATCCTGGGCGAATGGAGCCGCTTCGATCTCAACCCCAAGGCCATTGGCGCGCTTGCGTACCTGACCATCTTCGGCAGCTGCATCGCGTTCACGGCGTTCGTCTACGCGCTGCAGCACCTACCGGCGAGCAAGGTGATGACCTACGCCTACGTCAATCCGGTGATCGCTGTGTTCGCGGGGTTCGCCGCGGGATCGGTGGGACTGGTCCCGCCCGAGCCCATCGTGGCATCGACGCTGGTGGGGATGGCCATCATCGTTGCAGGTGTCGCGATCACGACGGCTGCGCCTACCCTCCCACCGCGAAGGCCCCCCGCGTCGCCACACGAGTTCGAGCTCGCCGCCGAACCGCTGCTCGAACCGGAGCCAAGCGAGGTCTGATTGACCCGAGTGCCCTCAGGCCTGACTCAGTCGTCGGTTCCTACGAGCACGAAGACCTTGCGTCCCTTGGGCACCCGCGTGCCCGACGCCGGGTCCTGTTCGTAGACCTTGCCAACACTGTCGATCCTGGGCTGCTTCATCACCTTGGGATCGAGCCCTGCGGCGCGTATGCGCCTGATCGCCGCTGACTCGCTGAGTCCCACGAGCTTTGGAACGCTCGTGGTTCCCACCGCCGCGGGCTTGCCGGACGACTTCGAGGAGTCGGTCTGTGCGGCTTCTGTGTCCGAATCGTCATCGGGCTCGTACGGGGTGTCCGCCGAGTCGTCCACGACCGCGATCACCACAACGCTGCCGGCGCTCACCGTATCGCCGGCCGCCGGTTCCTGGCTCGCCACGGTGCCCGGCGTCGCCACGACATCGACCGAGGTCTCGAGCTCGACGGAGAGCCCGGCGTCTTGCAGGCGACGCACCGCATCATCCTCGCCGGCCCCGATGACATCGGGTACGACCACCGAGGTCTCCACCTCACCGGGGGCAGGCTCCTCAACCACGGATGCCGGTCGCTGCGCGAAGGTCCAGATCAGCCATACGAGCAACGCCAGCGCGGCCAGCAGCACGAAGCCTGACAGAGCGGACGCCCGCCGCTTGCGTTCTACCGACTCGCTATCGTGATCCTGGTACTCCTCGGCTGTCACCGCACGCCCCCTCACCGATCGTCACGAGACACTCCAAGCATACCCGAGGGCGGGCAAGGGGTTCTCCATCGCTTCTCCACACGCGATACATCGCCGCTTCGTTCCCCGCTGACATACTCGGCCCATGCGATGGACGGGCGACCGGGATGCGATATCGGTCGCGAGGAGACAGGGAGGCACTCGATGGATCTTCTGATGATCGTCGTTGTGACGTGTGCGGCCTTTCTCGTCTGGTCCATCACCCGCTGCGATACCACACTCACGCGCTCTGCCGCGGTCACCCGATCGCCGGTGAGCGAAGCCGAGAGAATCCTGTCGGCCCGCTATGCCCGCGGCGAGATATCCGCCCCCGAGTACTCGAGGATGCTTTCGATCCTCAGACGATGATCGCTGACACTTGGCGTGGTCCCGCGCCTCTTCTTCCCTCCTTGGTGTGCGAAACGACCCGGACTGCCCCCCGGGTCGTTTCGCATGTGCCAGCGTGCTTCTCGCGTGCGCCTGTACGGGTAGAATCGAGCTTCGGGAGCCCGTGACACTCCCTCAGTCCGCGCCCGCATCCGCTCTTGCCGAAAGGCCCACTTGTCGCCTGCACTGATCAAAGCCCTCCGCTTCCTGCGAGCCTACCGTTGGTGGGCGGCTCTCGGTGTTGTGGCGGTGCTGGCGTCGACGGCCATGGATCTGATCAGCCCGCAACTGCTGCGACGCCTCATAGATGTGGGTATCGCGCAGAATCGCACCGATGTCATCTGGCGCAGTTCGGCACTGCTCGTCGCCGCCGCGGTGTTTGGGGGGATCGCGAGTTTCTTGCAAGGTTACTTCTCGGCTCGCGCGAGCCATGGTGTGGCGTTCGACATGCGCAACACGATCTTCGACAAGCTGCAGAGGCTCTCGTTCGCCTACCATGACCGCACGCAATCCGGCCAGCTGATCACCCGCGTCACGAGCGACGTCGATCTCGTGCGCGAGTTCGTGGGCGGCGGGCTGGTGCAGGCGGTCTCCGCGATCGTGTTGCTGGTGGGTGCGGTGGTACTGCTCCTGACGCTTGATGTGCGACTGTCGCTTATCGCGCTTGCAATCGTCCCGCTCACCTTGGGGGTCTTGCTGCTGTTCGTACGCAAGCTGGGCCCCATGTTTCGCGACTTCCAAGCCCGGTTGGCTGCACTGAACACCGTGCTGCAAGAGAACGTCGCCGGCGTCCGCGTGGTTCGTGCCTTCGCGCGGGAGCGTTACGAGATCGAGCGCTTCGACCGGGCTAACCGCTCCTTGCTGAACCAGGGCCTTGAGGTGCGTCGCGTCGTCTCCAACGCGTTCCCCCTGCTGTTCTCGGTGGGGACGATAGGCGTGGGGATCGTGACGTGGGGCGGCTCGGTACGCATCATCAACGGGACGCTCACCGTTGGCGAGCTCGTCGCGTTCACCTCGTATCTGTTCTTGCTGCTACAGCCGCTCTTCGTGCTGGGTTTCGGTGCCCAGCAGATCGCCCGATCATCCGCGAGTGCCGAGCGGCTGTTCGAGATCCTCGATGCCCCCGAAGACGTCACCGAGAAACCCGATGCGGTGGTCTTGGATCGCCTGACGGGTTCGATCGACTTCGACTCGGTCCACTTCCGCTACCCGGGCGCTGCAGGCGAGACCCTGAGCGGCGTGGATCTGCACATCGCAGCGCACACCACTGTCGCGGTCGTGGGCGCCACCGGTTCGGGCAAGACCACGCTCGTCAACCTCGTGCCGCGGTTCTACGATGTGAGCGAGGGTTCCATCCGCGTGGACGGGGTCGATGTCCGCGACGCCAGCCTCGAGTCGCTGCGCGGGCAGATCGGCTTCGTGATGCAAGACTCCGTGCTGTTCTCGGGCACCGTGAGGGAGAACATCGCCTACGGCCGGCCCGACGTGGCCCGAAGCGAGATCATCGCGGCAGCTCAGGCCGCGCTTGCACACGACTTCATCGAGGAGCTGCCGGAAGGCTACGACACGCTCGTCGGGGAACGCGGCGTGAAGCTCTCAGGTGGACAGCGCCAGCGGATCGCCATCGCCCGCGCATTGCTCATCGACCCGCGTATCCTCGTGATGGACGACTCGACCTCCTCGGTGGATTCGAAGACCGAGTCGCTGATCCGGGATCGGCTCGATAGCCTCATGGCCGGACGCACCACCCTGATCGTCGCTCAACGGCTCTCCACCGCTCGGCGCGCGGACACCGTCGTGGTGCTCGACGGAGGACGCATCGCCGACACGGGAACCCATGACGAGCTGCTGGAGCGTTCGTGCCTCTACGCCGAGATCGCCGCGAGCCAGTTGGTGGCCGATGAGGACTTCGTCGCTCCCGGCTTCTGCGCCATCGATGACGCGGATCACGATTCGCGCGACGGTGGTGATCGCTGATGGCCGGACCCGGCAACCCTCACTCGTCGCTGTCGTCACTGGCACGGGACGACCGACCCGCTGCGACCAAAGCCGTGGTGACCCGCCTGCTGGCCTACTTGCTGCCACACCGCCTGCACCTTGCCGGCGGAGTCGCCTGGCTCGTGGCCTCCTCGGCCGCAGTCGCAGCCACGCCTGCGCTGACCGGTCGTCTGATCGATGTCGCGGTCGCGGCATCCGGTTCGGGGCGCGTGTCCGAACTCACGGTGCCGGGGCTCGCTTTGGTGGGCACGACCCTGGTGGGCTGGTTCGCGCAGCGCATGCAGATCCTGTCATTGGGAACCGCCGGGCAGATGGCCCTCTACGAGCTGCGCGGCGAGGTGTTCGCCACGATCGCGCGGCTCGATGTGGGCTACTTCGAGGCGGTGGAGTCAGGCGACCTCATGAGCCGCCTGATCAACGACATCGAACAGATCAACTCGTTCCTCTCGCAGGGCTTCCGAAGGCTGCTGTCCTCGACTCTCAGCCTTGTGGCCACGCTTGCGTTCATGCTGTGGGTCGATTGGCGGCTGGCCCTGACGACCCTGCTCGTCGTGCCGGTCATGCTGGGCGTGACGCGCATGTTCGCCGCCATCGCGCGGCGTGCATTCCGTCGCAGACAAGAGGCGATCGGCGACGTGTCGGCCACGCTTGCCGAGGAACTCGGCGGCATCAAGGTCGCGCAGGCGTTCAACCGCACCGACCGCAACCGTGTCCAGTTCGCCAACCGCAACGCGGCCAACCGCGACGCCAACATCGGAGCCGCCACCGTGTCCTCGGCGTTCTCGCCGGTTCTGTCGGTCATCTCCACGGCTGCGACCGCACTCGTCGCCGGCTTCGGTGGCTGGAGTGCGGCCCAGGGGCTCATCACCATAGGCGTCGTGGTCGCGTTCCTCAACTACGCGCGGCAGTTCTTCAATGCCGTCACGCAGCTCTCGTCGCTGTACTCGGAGACCCAGTCAGCCCTCGCAGGTGGAGAGCGCGTCTTCGCCCTGATCGACACCGAGCCGCTCGTCTTGGGCGGATCAGTGGCGCTCGATCGCTCGGTGGTCCGGGGCCGGATCTCCTTCGATGACGTCAGCTTCGCCTACCGCACCGGCACAGAAGTGATCCACGGCATCACCCTCGACGTCGCCGGGGGCGAGAGCATCGCGATCGTGGGGGCGACCGGCGCGGGCAAGTCCACGCTGGTCAGTCTCGCCTCGCGCTTCTACGACCCCACCCAAGGCGTCGTCGCCCTCGACGGGGTGCCATTGGGTGAGTACACGCTCGAGTCGCTGCGCTCGATCTATGGTGTCGTGCTCCAGGAGCCGTTCCTGTTCTCCGGCACCATCGCCGAGAACATCCGGTACGGCCATCTCGACGCGACCGACCTCGCCGTGCGCCAGGCTGCGGACCTTGCCGGAGCCACCGCCTTCATCGAGTCACTGCCGGAGGGGTTCGACACGCCGGTCGGGGAACGCGGCACCATCCTGTCCACCGGGCAGCGACAGCTGGTGGCCTTCGCCCGCGCGGTGGTGGGCGATCCTGCGGTTCTGATCCTCGATGAAGCCACGTCGTCGGTGGACACCCGCACCGAGATGCTCATCCAGAAGGGACTCCGGGGCATCCTGTCGGGGCGCACCTCGCTGATCATCGCGCATCGGCTGTCGACCGTCCGCGACGTGGACCGGATCGTCGTCATGGACGGCGGCCGCATCGTTGAGACCGGCCCCTACCGCCAGCTCCTTGCCGCCAACGGGGCATTCCGTGAGCTGCATACGGCGCAATTCGGTGAGCAGTGACTTCACACATAGGCGGAGCGCGATTCTGAGTCGCTGAACCCGCATCAACCTGAGGTACAGACTCCCAGCACCATGTCTGAACTGCCCATTCGTTCGATTCCTCAACTCTAGGTAGAGACTTGTCATTACTATATGATTAGTCTAATATATGTCTTGTCCTATAACTTCCCGGGAAGTGCTGAATCGTGTCTTTGGACCACGCGATACTCGGATTCCTCAGCGAACACCCCCGCTCAGGCTATGACCTGAAGAACCGGTGCTTCGATGGGGGCCTGTCGCCTCTGTGGCCTGCCGATCAGGCACAGGTCTACCGGACGCTCGACCGTCTGCTGCGCGATGACCTCGTCACCGTGAAGCGACGGCGCCACTCGGGGCGACCGGACCGCAAGATCTACGAGATCACCTACTCCGGCCAAGCGGCGCTCGACAGCTGGCTTGCACGCTCCACGCCCCTCCCGGCGGTGCGAGACCCCTTCTTCGTGCAACTGCACTTCGGCGCCGCCTCAAGCGATGAGGTGCTGCTCGAGGTGATGCGGGCGCGGCGCAGTGACCATCAGGCGCGCCTCGATGAACTGCGGGACCACGCCACGATGTTGGCGGCAGATCACTCACTTGCACCGCGGACGATGATTCTGCGCCAGACCGCGCTTGACGGGGCCATGGCGCGCGAGCGCAGCGTCATCGACTGGCTCGATGACTGTATCGACGCTACGGAGCAAGGGGCACTACCCGGGTCTTCGTCATCAGACCGTGGACAACGGCATCTGTTCGGATCGTGACGCTGCCGCGTGCGAGGGCAGTCCGGTGAAGGGGTGAGGACGTGAGGATCATCGCCATCGATGCGAGCCTGGAGCGCGGGGTGGTCAGCCGCTCGGTCGAACTCGCCGCCCGTTCGGCCGAGCTGGCCGGCGCGCAGGTCCAGCGGGTCAGACTCGCCGACCACGACATCCGCTTCTGTACCGGCTGCAAGATGTGCAGGCTCACCGGTTCGTGCAAGATCGACGATGACCTGCGCGGGCTTGCCGAGCAGATCGCATCGTGCGACGGCGTGATCTTCGGCATCCCCTCCTACTTCCGTAAGGCCGACGCGCCGCTCCAGGCTGTGCTCGACCGCTTGTCCGGCTACTTCGCCGACAACGGACAGCTACGCCTGCCGGGCTTCTCGGAAAGGGAGATCCCCCGGGAGCAGGCCGCCCGTGCAGCACGGCGTGCGGTCATCATCACCGCCACGAGCGCTCCCGAACCCATCGCGACGTTCTTCGGCTACAACACCGGCCCCATCCGCGATCTTCGCCAGGCGCTTGGCCGAGGCAACATCCGGACCGTGGGCTCCTTGGCCGTCTCGGGCACCTGGACCAACTCCCGGCCGGACCTCGACGAATGGGAGTGCGACAAGGCGGAGTCGCTGGGGCGGGTGCTCGCGGGGAAGATATAGTCGATGGAGCCCACCGAGACACCCCCGAGTCCACCAGCCGGCACCAGACGATGGCCGCGCCGCGTTGGGATCGCTGCCGCGATCGTGCTCGCCGCGCTTCTGGTCGTCCCGATGATCTGGCCGGTGCCGCCGCTGACTTCAACCGTCCCCCCTTCCACCCTCGCCGATGAGGACAGCCGCTTCGCAGATGTCGACGGCGTGCGGACACACTACAAGACGGCGGGCTCCGAGCAGGCCCCGGTCGCCGTGATCTTGCTCCACGGCTTCGGTGCGAGCACCTTCTCGTGGCGCGACCAGCTCCCACTCATTGGTGATCGTGCGTACACCGTCGCCTACGACCGCCCGCCCTTCGGCCTGACGCAACGGCCGTTGCCCGGACAGTGGAGCGGGCCAAGCCCCTACAGCCCCGAGCGAAACGTCGACCAGCTCATCGCGCTGATGGATGCGCTCGCCATAGACCGAGCGGTGCTCGTCGCCCATTCGGCGGGAGCGGTGGTGGCGGTCAACGCAGCGGCATCGCACCCCGATCGCGTCCAGGCGCTCGTACTCGAGGCGCCCGCGCTTGCCGAAGCACGCGCCACGCCGGTGCTTGCGAGTGCGCTGCTCCGCACCCCACAGATGCGCAGGGTCGGCCCGCTGCTCGCGCGGCGGATTGCGAACGGGGGCGCAGAGGACTTCATCCGCTCGGCATATCACGACCCGGAGTTCGTCGACGACGAGGTGCTCGCCGGGTACCGGCTGCCCTTATCGGCAGACAACTGGGACAAGGGCCTGTGGGAACTCGTCGCCGCGCCCAGAGGAACACCGCCTCTCGACGTCTTGGAATCGCTCGATGTCCCCACTTTGGTCATCGCCGGCCGAGAAGACACCTTCGTGCCCTGGGAGAACAGCAGAGCGGTGGCGTCCGCGATCCAAGGCGCCCAGTTGAAATCCTTCGACGAGACGGGCCACCTGCCCCACGAGGAGCAGCCGGAGCAGTTCGCCAACGAGGTCTACCGCTTCCTGGACTCACTGCCCGACGCCGGCTGCGGTCCTTGAGGCTCCTGAAGCCTCGCGTGCGAGGCGACGGCTCGAATGATCACTTCTTTGTGAGCATCCTCATGACGTCGCGACCCGGGTCCACGACAAGCCCCGTCGCGAGTGCGGCGCTCTCGCCGTAGCCGCTGGCCCCGTTGGATGCGACTCCGCTGCCCCACAGCAGGAACGGCACGGGCTCTCCCACGTGCGTCTTGAGAGCTGTGGGCGTGGGGTGGTCGGGCATCGCCAGCACGCGCATCTCCTCGGCGCACATGCGGATCCGGCTCATCACCTCGCGGTCGATCGCCTCGATCGCAGAGATCTTTCCCTGCACCGATCCGGCGTGCCCCTCTTCGTCGGGTGACTCGATGTGCACCACCACGAGGTCGTGGGTCGCGAGCGCGGAAAGCGCACCTTCGGCCTGCGCGGCGTAGTCGGTGTCCGAGCCGTCGGTGACACCGGCGATATCGAGCCGAGAAAGCCCGCCCAAAACCGCGAGGCCGTTCAGCAGGTCGACACCGCTCGTCATCGCCGCCTCGAGGCCCCACTTCCGAGAGAAAGGCTGCATCCCGGCCGGGCGCACGCCGGGCCAAAACGGCCACACGTCGGTCGCAGGCAGCGAGCCTTCGGCCGCCCGGCACAGGTTGGGCCCGCTGTTCAGCAGGATGGTCTTGGCCCGCTGCATGTAGTCCAGCAGCAGCTCGGCGCCGGGCCCGGTGGGCAGGTGGCACTCGATGGGGCGGTCCGAGATGTCGTGCGGCGGCGTGTAGGCACACTCAAGCAGTTCGGGATGGCCCTTCACCACGAGGATGTGCCGGTAGGCGACGCCGGGATAGACGGTGAAGGTATCGTCGTTGAGGCTTGCGGCAAGCGTCTCGATGATCGCCCGAGACTCGGTAGAGGTGATGTGCCCCGCCGAGTAGCTCGTCATCACGTCATCGATGATGGTCACCGTGTTGAGGCGCAACGCGACCTCATCGGCAGCCAGCTCGATGCCCATGCTGGCAGCCTCGATGGCACCGCGGCCCACCTGGTCGGCGATGGGGTCGTAGCCCAAGATGGACATGCAGGCAGCCGCCGAGGACGGCTCGGTGTCCTCCGGCACGGTCTGAGCCATGCCCACGGTGCCGCCTCGCGCGAGCACGTCGAGGTTGGGCGTGGCGGCCGCCTCGAGCGTGGTCTTGCCGCCCAGCTCCGCCAGCGGCCACCCGGCCGCGCCGTCCAGAATCACTACCACGTACTTCATGAGGCTCCTTCGGGTATCTCCTGCACAAGGTGAAGCGTACCAGCCATGCCGAGGAGACCGCCATGCCCGACACCCCAGCGACGTTGCCCGTACTCTCCGGACCCCGAGTGACCCTGAGGCCCATGCTCGAATCCGAGACCCTCGAGATCGCACGACGGCTCGCGACCGATGAGCAGACCGCGCCGCGGATGGGCTCGGAACCCACTACCATCGCCCGCTGGATCGGCGACGACGATGTCTTCACTTACGTGGTCGAACGCGGCGAGACGATCGTGGGCGTGATCACCTTCGAGGAGATCGACGATCCCGACTATGAAGCGGCGAGCATGGACATCGGCATGTTCGCGGGCAGCACCGACCGCGGCTTGGGTACCGAGACGCTGCGCGTGCTCGCGACCTACCTGATCGACGGACGAGGGCATCACCGGCTGACCATCGACCCGGCCGCCGACAACGCGCGCGCCATCAGGGCCTACGAGAAGGTGGGGTTCCGCCCGATAGGCATCGCGCGTAAGTACGAGCGACTCGACGACGGCAGCTGGCACGACAACCTGCTCATGGACCTGCTCGCCGAGGAGTTCGAGCGGATCTGATGCGCGCCCCTGGGCTGCCCGGTGGGTGAACCCAGGGACAGCCATGCTCACGCGACTGTGGAGATTGCAAGAACACCGCCGCTCAGACGCTGACCGATAGGGCAGGCACGGGGTATGCTGAGAGGGTTGTGCGAGGTGGCCTCCACCACGCCCCGCGAGCCATGCTGCAGGAAGGTCGGTCCAGTTGAGATCCACTCGTGTCGCGCTCTACGCCTGTGTGGCGGCCACGCTGCTTCTCGCGCTGCCCGCCCAGGCCTTCGCGCTCACGTGGACCGAGGGAGCCGCGTCGTCGTTCATGGGGACGAAGACTGGCGTCGACGTCGTGACCGGTGACGGCAAGAACTCGTTGCTCCTGCCCATCAAGAAGACCGGCTCGGCGATCTACCCCGAAGCCGCCGGCCTGTGGCCCACCTCCATCGAACCACTGTCGGACGGCAGCCTGCTCATCGTCGACCGCAAGCAGCGGCGTGTCGTCGAACTCGACCCCAACGGCGAACTCGCCTGGTGGTACACCCCCACCGAAAACGCCGAACTCAACGAGCCCTACTCGGCGACGCGCGCCAGCGACAACACCACCGTGATCGTCGAC
>CAYXQU010000038.1:7274-11637 GCA_964467305.1 uncultured Eubacteriales bacterium | reverse complement strand
ACCATCTCCTGTGGTTCCGGCGACTGCGGCGGGTAATGCGCATCGAGCGCACCCTGCACGGCAGGCATGTCGGCCAAAACAGCGTCCACCGAGAAACCCAGCTCGACGCCTATCGAGTCCAGATCGAAGATGTCGCACGGATCGCCGATGGCGATGGTGAGCATCCCCTCGATCTCGAACAGCGGCAGGAATGTGCGCTGCCGCGCCAGCTCTCCGGGCACGATCTCCAAAGCGTCCTCATCGGGCGTATAGCTCTCGAGATCGACTCGGGGGTATCCCATCTCGTCTTCAAGCAGGTCGGTCAGCTGCGCGGGGGTGACGACTCCCCTGTCGATGAGCGCGCGGCCGATCCCGACATCGTCGAGACCCTCCGCTCGAAGCTCTTCGAGCTGATCGGTCGCGAGCGCACCCGTCTGCACCAGTGAGTGCAGGACTCTGCTCGCGACTGTGGTGGTGTCGGTCATCTGCCTGCCACCTAACCCTGCGTGCCGGCGAGCTCCTGGGCGACTGCGGCAAGCAGGCGCTCGGGCTCCACGGGTTTGGTGAGGTACTGATTGGCTCCGGTTCGAAGCCCGGTCACCATCGACTGCTCCTCAGTCTTGGCGGTGAGCATGATGATGGGTATGTGCTTGTACTTCTGGTCGAACTTGAGCAGGCGGCACACCCGGTAGCCATCCAGACCGGGGAGCATGACATCGAGCAATATCAGATCGGGGTTCTGCTCGCGTGCCGTGACCAGCGCCTCATTGCCATCGGTAGCCGTGATCACCTCATAGCCGCCGCTCTCGAGGATCGCCTTGATCATCTCGAGGATGGTCGCGCTGTCGTCAACAGCGAGAATGCGGGCCTTCGCCATCGTTCCAAGCTCCCCTCTTGAGTACACGTCTTAGCTGTTATCGCCGTTTGTGGGGGGGTTCTTTAGCTTCTGGTGGCACGGTTGTCTCAACGCCTGCCGTCGCGGCCACACTCTAGCAGACTGCGCTGACACACCTGCGCGAGCAGATCTGTCCGAAAACCCCCCAGAAACGCGGTCCACTGCCCCTGCGGTCCCGCGTCGAGCAGCCGCATCGTGTGCTCGTATTCTCGGCACGCATCGGCCCACTCGCCGCGCGAGCGGTGGATGTTCGCGATGGCGAAACGGGCGAGCACGAAGTCCGCGTCGATATACAGTGTGCGCCTGAATTCGGCGAGCGCTTCATCCATGTCGCCGCGCTGCTGGTGGATGACACCAAGTATGTAGCGGGCGCCTGCGGTCAGGGGCCGCTCATCGAGCGCCGTCCGAGCCTGGTCCATCGCCTCGTCAAGCCGACCCATGTCGGCGTACGAGAACGCCGCGACCAGGTGTCCGTCGACGTTGGCTGAATCGTGTTCGATCGCCTCGAGTGCGAGCGACAGCGCCTCCTCGGCCTGCGCGTCCTCCAGTAGTGCGTGAGCCCGCTCCACAAGCAACTGGGCGGCGTCGAGTGGCTTGGCCGTGGCCGCAGCTTCCTGCATCTCGATCCGCGACGCCGTATGCGCCGGGGTTCCCCCGGCGCTGCGCGCGGATACGGAATCCCGGGGGACGGCGACGGGCCCCGACTTCCTCAGGCCCGGTCGCGTGCGCTCCAAACGGGCCTGCGAAGCCGCCTTCTCGGTGCGCTCGGCGACGGCCTCGGTGAAGGTCAGTGCCCGCTTGGGCAGCGGCTTGCGGTGCAAGAAGATCCCGTCGATCTCGACGAGCTCGAAGCGGTCGGTGATCGACGTGAGAGTCTCGGAGTGCCCGATGAACAGGTAGCCGCCGGGATTGAGCGCATCGTAGAAGTGGTCGACGACGCGCCGGGTCGACTCGAGCTTGAAGTAGATGGTCACGTTTCGGCAGAAGATGACGTCCCAGCCGCTCATGAACGCCAGCGGGTACGGCTCCTTGATGAGGTTGTGGTAGTGGAAGTCGCACATGCGGCGCACCGGCTCGATGGGGCGGTGCCCATCTGCGACCGGCTCGAACCACCGCTGGACCACCGGCTGCGCGAGGTTCGAGATCGAACGGGCCGAGTAGACACCTGCGCGTGCGCGCTCAAGCGCTTGAGTCGACACATCGGTGCCGAGGATCTGGCAGTCGTACCCAAGGTCCGGCAACGCCGAGTCAAGCAGGGTCATGCCCACGGTGAAGGGCTCTTCGCCGGTGGAGCACCCCGCCGACCACACCCTGAACCTCCTGGCGGCTGATTCGCTGCGACCGGCGAGGATCTCGGGGATGATGCGGTCTTTGAGCGCCGAGAACTGCTGCGGGAAGCGAAAGAAGCTGGTCTCGTTGATGGTGATGAGGTTCATGAGTTCTTTGAACTCGGTCTCATCGGCTTGCAAGACATCGAAGTAGTCCGCGTAGTCGAAGATGTCGCGTCGCGTCGCTCTGGTCACGAGCGAGATCCGCAGACTGTCCATCTTCGCCTCTTCGAGGAAGATGCCGGAGTGCGAGTGAATCCAGTCGCGGAAGAGCGCGAACTCCTCGGCGGTCAGGTTCTTTCGTATCTCGTGAGCGGCCATCGCGCTCTACGCATCGTCGACAGGTTGGCCGGCTTCGTCGATGCGGGTGATGAGGCCGCCCGCATACATCCCGTAGAGGACGCGGGCGACGTCGAAGTCGTTGTGGCCGGTGAGCTTGACGAGTTCGGCGACGCTTCTGCCCCCGTGCAGGTGGCACAGCATCATCCACTCCTTGGGCTTGATGTGGATCTCGTTGCTCTTCGCGCCGGGTCCCGTGGCGATGATGAACCGGGTCTGCATCGAGGGAATCTTCTCTCGGATACGCTCCCATGCGTCCAGCCGCTTGCCCACCTCTTCGAGCGTCTCGTCGACCGGGACCGAGACCCCGATGTCGAACGGCTCGAGCACGACATCGGGCTCGAACCTGATCTCGCCGGAGTCCCACGTGAGCGGTGCGAACAGCGCGTCTGAGACAAGCTCGCGGGTGAACCGCTCGAGGACCTGGGCTTCGACGTAGCCCTCATCGGCGAGGATCTGTCCGATCTTGCGGTCGGCCCGATCCCGCCGCTGGATCTTCATCAGGCCGCGAGCCTGGCGCAGCTGCTTCTCGGCGATGACACCGGCCGAGACGAGACGCGCGCCGGCAGGCTCGGCGGAGTCGATGTCGCCTGCGAAGTAGATCCTGCCGTCGAGGAAGCAGACGGTGCAGACCTGGTCGTCTCGGCTCACCTGCAGAAGCCCGGTCTTCGAACCGGACTGGAGCAAGCGGAACATGTCCACCAGGGAGAATTCGGTGAGGTTGCCCTCAAGTGCCACAGTGCCCTCCATCATGACGTCGACGCACGTCGTTGCTGTTCGAATCACGCGTGCTCATTCACCCCGTCGGCCGCACTGGAATCCTATCACGCGACCGTGCAGGGTCATGACCGTTCTTGCCGTGCGAGCCAGACCGAAATGCCCATGTCACACGGTGGAAACCTGTGGCTGGAACACTTCTGTCCATGAAGATATCGGCACAATCCCCAGCGCAGGTGAGCACCGACGCCATCGGTGAGCGCACCGATGTCCTGACCGCTTTGCTCGAGGTCAGCCAGACGATGGTCTCCTCGTTCGATCTTGACCGGAACCTGCGCCGCTCGATGCGGGTGCTGTCCACGCATCTTGGACTGACGCGGGCCTCGGTCTCCTTGGTCCACCCGCAGACCAGAGAGCTGCGCATCTCAGCGGCCCACGGCCTGACGCGTGCGGAGATCGCGCGCGGCACCTACCGCATCGGTGAGGGAGTCGTGGGACGCGTGGTTGGCAGCGGAGAGCCCATCATCGTCCCGGCGATCGCGGAAGAACCGCTCTTTCTGAACCGCACACAGTCCCGCCCCGCCAGGGCCGACATCGCGTTTCTCAGCGTGCCCATCCGGCTGCGTGGCGAGGTACTGGGGGTCTTGTCGGCCGACCGGGTCTTCGACGAAGAAAGCATCTCTTTGGACGAAGACGTCCGCGTGCTCGAGGTCGTCGCCTCGATCATCGCACACGCGGTCCGCCTGTACTGGACCTACCGCCACGAAGTCGAGAGCAAGGAACGTGCGCGCGCCGAGCTCACTGCGCGCTACTCGCTGCCCAACATCATCGGCGACTCAGATGCCATGCAGGGCGTCTTCCGCATCGTGGGCAAGGTGGCGCGAAGTGATGCGACCATTCTGCTGCGGGGCGAATCGGGTACCGGCAAGGAGCTCATCGCACACGCCCTGCACTACCAGGGACTGCGCCCAAAAGGCCCCTTCGTCGCGATCAACTGCGCCGCGTTGCCCGAGAACCTGCTTGAAGCAGAGCTCTTCGGCTACGAGAAGGGAGCGTTCACCGGCGCGGTAGCGAGCAAACAGGGCCGCTTCGAGCTCGCGCGCAG
>CAYXQU010000038.1:0-7264 GCA_964467305.1 uncultured Eubacteriales bacterium | reverse complement strand
GCACGATCTTCCTCGACGAGGTGGGTGACGTCTCGCCGGCGTTGCAGGCCAAGCTGCTCCGAGTGCTGCAGGAGCGCACGTTCGAGCGCCTTGGCGGCACCAAGACGCTCACCACCGATGCTCGGATCGTCTCGGCGACCAATCGTGACCTCGAGCAGATGGTCAAAGCCGGCGACTTCCGAGAAGACCTGTACTGGCGCCTGAACGTGGTGCCGGTGTTCCTGCCTCCCTTGCGGGAACGCCGAGAAGATGTGCCGTTGCTCATCGAGCACTTCCTCGCGCGCTTCTGCATGGCGGCCGGGCACGAGGTTTCGATGACGCAAGAGGCGATGCGGCTGCTGCTTCGGTACCCTTGGCCCGGCAACATCCGCGAACTCGAGAACACCATGCAGCGGCTGGTGGTCTTGGCCGAGGACGACAGCATCGGCGCCGGAGACCTACCCATGCACCTGCTGATGCACGACCTTCCGGCAGAACCGGGCGCGAGTGGACCGACATCGGGCATGACGCTGGAAGACGAAGTCGAGGCACTCGAGCGGCGACGGATCCTCGCCGCGCTGCGCACGCACGCCTATGTGCAGGCCCGTGCCGCGCGCCAGCTGGGGATCACAGCCCGGCAGCTTGGCTATAAGATGCGTAAGTACGACATCGAAGGCTGAGCACTGAGATGGGTATCGTGGCCGAGCTACCCGCACACATCACCCGCATCGTCGACGAGCTGTCAGGACCGCACGGTCCGGCCGCGCGCTTCGACGTCGAGGGGCGGCGTGTGGAGTTCGATGCCATCGTCGAACTGATGGTGCGTGAGCGGACCCCCGGTCTTGACGAGCGCACCGCAACGCGCGTCGCGGAGATCGTGGCCGCAGGATGCTTCGGCGAGAGACACCTCTGGCGCGACATGGGGCTTTCGAGCCGTGCGGAACTTCGCGAGCTGCTCGAAGCGGCGTTCGCCCCGTTCGCGGCGGGGAACCACCGAGACATGCGCTGGAAGAAGTACGTCTACCGGCGCCTGTGCCGCTGGGATGGCTTCCACACGTGCCGCGCCCCTTCGTGCTCCGAGTGTGACACGTATCCGGAGTGCTTCGCACCCGAGGACTGAAGGCCGGATCGCATGGCCGTCTTCCCCGTCGAGGCTACTTGCCCGACTTCGCGGTGATCTCGCCGATCTCGAACGCAACCGCCGTGAAGCCGCCCAACCGATCAGCCAGCTGCCACGACCGGGAGAACCAGTACCCCTCGGCGTCTTGCTCAAGATGGTCCACCAGGCAGTGGATGGCGCGTAGCTTCTCGTCATCATCGGTGACCACGCGCATCGTCCCGAACATCACAAGCGACTCGAAGGGGTGCTCGCACTCTCCCTGCGTGTAGCCCTTCTCGGAGAGCACGGTTGCGCAGGCACGCGGATCTGCGGCGATCA
This sequence comes from uncultured Eubacteriales bacterium, assembly GCA_964467305.1. Lineage (GTDB taxonomy): Bacteria > Actinomycetota > Coriobacteriia > Anaerosomatales > PHET01 > CAVPCY01. The sequence continues at coordinate 5,847 of CAYXQU010000038.1, read as the reverse complement.
TGTCGAGCTTGCGCCCCTCATGCGCGACGTGGAAGTAGAGGCGTCCGGCCTCGGCGTCGTACCCGTAGCTCAGCGTGACGGCGTACGGCCCGTCGGCACCGCCCAAGGCGATGGTCGCGTACTTGCCCTCGCGCAGAATCCGGTCGATGACCAGTTCGTCGGTGATGGCGCGGTCTGCACGTCGCATGTGGTAGGGCATGGTGTGGCCTTTCGCCTCGTCTCGTGTGCGATGCCGAGACTAGCGCAAAACCTCCCGCGCCTGCGACCCTGAATGCCACGGCTACTCGACGCCCAGCATCACCGACGTGGCCTTGAAGATCGCGGTGACCATCGAACCTTCAGCGATGCCAAACTCATCGAGCGCCTCGGAGGTCAGCGTCGCGCTGATGTGCTGACCGTGGGCGATCTCGATCTTGACGTTGGCGCTCACCGGTCCCCTGACCACCGAGACCACCGTTCCGGTGAGCTGATTACGTGCGGTGACTCTCATGTCGGTATTCCTCTCCTTGGCGGGTGGAAGGTACTTCAGTTGCGAGCGAGCAGCCTGTCAGGAATGTCGATGGCATGGATCAGGCGCCTGATTTCGGGGGTGCCGGGGTCGCCCATGATCTCGCGAGGCGAGCCCACTTGAACCACTCCGGTGCCCGAGTAGACAACCAGCGTGTCGGCGAGCGCGCATGCCTCGTGCAGGTCGTGGGTGACCATGACCACCGGGATGCCCTCCTCGCGCTGGATCGCCTGAACCAGACGCCGCATCTCGACGCGCACCGGCAAGTCGAGCGCCGAGAACGGCTCATCGAGCAGCAGCGCGCATGGCCGCGGGGCGAGTGCACGTGCGAGTGCCGCACGCTGGCGTTGACCCCCGGACACCTGATGCGGGTACTTCTCGGCAAGCTCTGAGATGTGCAGCGAGGCGAGCAACGCATCCACGCGCTTGTGTCGGTCTGCATTGGAGACGCCTCGAAGGCCGTAGGCGACGTTGCCGCGCACCGTCATGTGCGGGAACAGCTCCGCGCCTTGCGAGACGTACCCGAGGTTGCGGTCCTGGGGCCGGACCCACACGCCATGCTGCGTGTCCACCAGCACCCGGTCCCCCAGCCGGACCCGGCCCACGTCCGGTCGCATGGTTCCGGTCAGCATCTGCATGGTGAGCGACTTGCCCGCGCCGGAGTAGCCGAACAGCACCGTGAAGTCAGCCGAGACGTTCCATCCTACGTCCAGCTCGAAACCGGGAACGCACTTGACGAGGCGCACGGCGAGGCGCGTAGCGGTGCTCATCGGGTGACCACCCTCGTGAGCCGGTTCGCCGTCACAAGCAGCGCCGCACTGACCAGCGTGAACAGCGCAACCATCATGGTGGCGGACGCTCCGTCTCCATAGAGGACCGCGTTGTAGATCTCGAGCGCCATCGTATTGGTCTTGCCGGGTATGTTGCCCGCGACCATCACTGTGGCGCCGAACTCCCCCAAGGCGCGGGCGAACGAAAGCGCGAGCCCGGCGATGATGCCACGCGCGGCGAGCGGAAACACCACCAGAAGTGCGGTCTCGAACTCGCTTCGGCCCAGTGTGTACGAGGTCTCGATGAGAGACCGATCGACCGCCTCTATGGCTGAGCGGCCGGTCTTGATGGCAAGCGGAAGCGCCACGATGGCTGATGCGATCACCGCGGCCTGCCAGGTGAAGGTGAGCCCACGAGGCGTCCCCGTGATCGCTTCGGTCGCCCTGCCAAGAAGACCGTTTCTGCCTATCACCAGCAGCAGGTAGTAGCCGGTGACAACGGGCGGTAGCACCAAGGGCAGCATGAGCAGCGCATCGAGCACGCTCTTGCCCTTGAACTCGCGCATCGCAAGCAGGTAGGCCAAGGGCACCCCCACCGCCGCGACGACGGCGGTCGCAAACAACGCGACCTGGAAGCTCAGCCTGAATGGGAACGCGATGGTCTCGATGGCCAACCCCGTTTCCGCTGTCACGCTACTGCCCGCCGGAAACGGAAGCGAACCCGTGGTCGAGCAGCATCTGGTGCCCTGCATCAGACATGATGTGGCCGATGAAGGACTCGGCTGCGTCGGGGACGGGTGTCGCCACGAGCGGCGCGATCACGTAAGCCACCGGGTCAATTTGTTCGGCGGGTACGGTGTAGGCGATCTCGACATCCTCGCGACCGTTGATCTCACTTGCGAAGATGAGCGCCGCATCGACCTCGCCGCGCGCCACGTAGTCGGTAGTCTGACCGGCGCTCTCGCCGAAGACGAAGGTGCTCTCCAGCGAGTCCCAGAGCCCCTGGCTGACCAACCAGCCCTTCGACCATGTGCCGTGCGGGGCGGACTCCGGATTACCCGTTGCGAGCCTCTTGGCCTTCGCGAGGTCTCCGGGCCCGGTGATCGCGGCCGGGTTGCCTTTCGGCACCGCGATCACGATGTCGTTGCTGGCAAACGTTCGTGTCGACTCGTTGGAGACAAACCCGCCGTCGACAAGCGCGTTCATCTGTTTGGGAGCCGCACTCATGAACACGTCTGCTGCGGCCCCGCTCTCGATCTGCTTCTGAAGGACACCTGAGGCCGCGAAGTTGTAGACGAGGTCGACGCCATTTTCGGCCTCGTAGTCGGGCTCCAGAGACTCAAGGGCATCTTTCAAAGACGCAGCGGCCGAAATGTTGAGCGTCACGGGTGCTGGCGAGGTCTCGGCGGTTGCCGCAGGTGGGGACGCCACGGGTGCGCAGCCGGCAGGGACCAGGCTCGCGATCGCCAGCGCGACGGCGAGCAGCGGCACCACAGGGCGAGCCGATGGCGTTTGACGGTTCATCTGGTTGCCTCCTGATCCGGTTGCCATGTCACATCACCGCTTCGCAGTAATCGTCTCCCAGGCGCGCCAGCAGGGTCTCGGTCTCCATGTCGCGGTCGCTGCCTATGATTCCGCACGCATCGGCGCGGCACTGCTTGCAGTGGCTCATCTGTGAGAGGTACTCGCCGCATGCCGCGCGAGCATCGTGGATCTGCGCTGGAGTGGGTGGCGTGTGATGCTTGAAGCGGTTCTGCGGGATGAGCGGCAGGATGTTGTGCTTGTGAGCGCCGTACTCGGCGGCCAGATGCGCGATGGCGGGCAACTCCAGATCGTTGACCCCGGGAATCAGCACGCTGTTGACCTTGACGATGAGCCCGGCATCGACCGCCTTTCTGAGCCCCGCCCACTGCCGCTCAATGATGTAGCGCCCGGCCTCCATTCCGCGTAGCCGCTCGCCATCAGGACCGGTGACCCATATGTAGACTTCCGCCGCGGTCTCGGGCATCACCGCGTTGATGGTGACCGTGATGGATCGCACCCCCGCGGCTACCAGATCGGCAACCCGGTCGGGCAGAGCGAGCCCGTTCGTGGAGACGCAGCCTATCTTCGCGGGGTAGTAGCGGCGCACCAGCCTCAGCGTCTCGAACGTCGCCTCGTTGGCGAGCGGGTCACCCGGCCCCGCGATGCCGATGGCTGCGATGTCCCCGGTGCGCTCCACAACCGCCTCGACGCGCTCGATGGCTTCGCCGGGTGTGAGCACGATGCTCGATACACCCGGCCGGCTCTCGTTGACACAGTCGTACTTGCGGACACAGTACCCGCACTGCACGTTGCACTCCGGGGCCACCGGCAGGTGTATGCGCCCAGCGCTTCTGTGGGCGGATTCCGAGAAGCACGGGTGATTGTTCATGACGTGCCGAAGGTTGCTGCTCGCGCTATGCATGTCGCACGCTCCGGTGTGCTCGATCGCGGTTCAGACGCCCCAGACAAGCGCAACGCGTGTGCCAATCGTGCACCCACTCTGACCTGCGGTTTTATGCCCAAGCAACGGAGCGACCCCCACCAGTTGGTAGGGGTCGCTACGAAAATGTCGCGAAACGAGCGGTGCCGTCAGATGCGTCACACGGCGATGTGTACCGGCGCCTTGCGCGCGCAGACTCGGGCGCATGCCTGGCAGCCTATGCAGGCACCGGCATCGTCGACGAGCATCACCATGGTGGCCGCCGCCTCGCCATCATCGTCATCATCCTCATCGCAGTCGATGTCACGCTCTCCCGGCGCGAGCACTCCCCGTCCGCACACCTTGAAGCACCGCCCGCAGCCAATGCACCTCTCGGCATCGATCGAGTCGAGGTATGCCGGAATCCAGGGCCTTCCGTCACGGGTCGCAAGCGTCGCGGGCATGCTCAGTTCACCGCCGCATCATTGGTGTCGCCGGTTCTGATCCGCAGGCCCTCTTCGATGGGGCATACGAACACCTTCCCGTCACCGGGCTGCCCGGTCTTGTTGACCTCGATGATCGCCGAGACAACCGCGCCCACAGCGTCATCGGGAACGATCATGGTCAGCATGCGCTTGGGCACGAACTGGGCGACCTTGGTGATCTGGTGCTCGAGTGCGTAGGTGCTGGGTGTGGGCTTGATCTTGACGTGCGTCGAGTTGCACGCGGCACCGTCCATATCCATGTCAGCCAGGGTGCACGCTACGTCGCCGCGCTGCTTGCCCCGACCCTCCACGCTTTGGATGGTGAGCGACGGGTAGCCCGCCTCGCTCACTGCCCTCTTGGTCTCCGGCAGCTTGTCTCGGCGGATGATCGCACAGATTTCTTTCATGACTCCTCCTCGCGGGTCGTTGTGGCTCGCGGGGGCCTAGAGCCCGGCTTCGCCGGTGCGGATGGTGTAGGCGGTCTCCACCGGCGAGATGAAGATCTTTCCGTCGCCGATGAACCCGGTGCGCGCCTTGTCCTCGATGAGCTCGACGACGGGCGTGGCCTCGGTGTCTTCGACGACCATCATGAGCAGGGTCTTGGGAAGCTCGTCGTAGTAGATGGGACCCACCTGCAACCCCTTCTGCTTGCCGCGCCCGAACACCGGGATCTTGGTGAGCGAGCCGAATCCGGCGCCCTCGAGCGCGAGGACGACCTCCTGCTCCTTCTCGGGGCGAATGAACGCTCTGACCATCTTCATCGTGGTTGTTCCTTCCTCTTGGGTGATGTCACAGGCCTCACGTGCGGGTCTAGCAACTGCAACCGTCCGAGCCGCAGACGCACGGCCCATCAGGGTTGTCGATGTCGGCGGGGCCGGCGCAGGGCTCGTTGGCTAGCGCGCGGCGCATCCACGGAGCGGGACGCGTGCGCATGGTATCGACGAGCTTGTCGGCGAGCTCGGAGATGTGGGTGCACGGCTCGGTCTTGAGCGGCATGATGCCGCGGCGCACCAGCTTGGCCGCCGCCGGTCCGCCGATCTCGGTGAAGTACACGATCTTTGCATCGGCAAGCTTGTCGATCTTCACGGACACGGCGTCATCATGGATCGCACCCATGCCGCGGGTGACGACGACCTCGGTGTCCAAGTCGCCGTCGGCGACCTTGCGCAACTCGACGAACCGGGCTCCCTCGGGCGTGATATCCCAGTACGCGAACGTGCTGGCACGGCCGAAGTGTTCGTCTACGGTGGCTCCTCCCGTCGTGGCGAACGCGACCTTCATCTCGGGCTCCTCTCGGTAGCGGGGTGGTGTTGTGCGCGCTCGCGCTGTGCGAGCAGGTTCGCTGCGGTGTCGACCATCAGCGTGGCTCCTCGGTAACCAAGGGTCACTTGCCGAGAAGCCCCGTAGCGACTGAAGACCGGGTACCCGGTCTCGAGGTGGGCGGCGCCACACACGGAAGCCGTGCGGCGTGCGTGTGAGGAGCCCACGAGCAACTCCGTCTCATCCGAGACGCTCGCGAAGTCGCCCACCACGACCTGGCGTGCCTGAATCCGTGCCGCGTGAGCCGGTGACGTGGGTACCACCGCATCGACTTGTGCTGTCACCTCGTCGAACAGCGCCGATACCGACAGCGCGTGGTCG
>CAYXQU010000037.1:11210-12006 GCA_964467305.1 uncultured Eubacteriales bacterium | reverse complement strand
GTCGCCAGGATCGTGGAGGTCTTGCCGGCTCCCGGCGAAGCCATCAGGTCGAGGACGAAGACGCCCGCCTCATCGAAACGCGTGCGGTTGCCCGCCGCGAGCTTCTCGTTGAGATCGAGGATGGGTTTCGAGACATCGATGGTAGCCATGCGCTGTTCCTTACTTCGCGGGAGCGGAATCCGACCGCTGATCGGCTTCGTCCTCATCGGCGGTCTCGATGGAATCGATACGCAGCTCTCTGCCCTGAAGCAGCTTCACATCGAGCGAGTCGCACTGGGCGCACGTCATCGAGAACCGGTCGTGATCGTAGTCGGCACCACAGCTGTTGCAGTGTGACCGTGCGCCCAGATGGGTTACCACGAGTGTGGCGCCCTCGGCCATGGTGCCGGGGGTGAGCGCCTCGAACGCGAACTGCAGTGCGAACTCGACGACTTCGGTGAGCTCTCCCACCGTGATGCGGATCTCGGTGATCTTGGTCGCCCCGGCTTCCTCGGCGACGTCGAACGACGACGCGAGGATACCTTGAGTGATGCCCATCTCGTGCACTGGTGGCCCCTTACAACTCGGCGGCTTCGAGCGCCTGCTGCGCGGCGATCCTCTTGTTGAGCACACCGCGGGCCAGCAGCATGCTCGCCTCGTAGAGGATCACCAGCGCACCGAACAGGGCACCCATGGTGACAGGCGACCAGTCCGGCGTGGCGACCGCCGCGACAATCATGATGACCACGTAGGCGACGCGCCAGTTCTGGCGCATCTTCGCATACGGGATGATGTTGAATATGAGCAAGTAGAACAC
>CAYXQU010000037.1:0-11200 GCA_964467305.1 uncultured Eubacteriales bacterium | reverse complement strand
GTAGAACACGATGACCGGCAGCTGGAACCCCACCCCGAAGGCGAGCAGCAGCAGCGTCACCCCGCTGAACCACCGGTTCGCATCAGCCATGAGCGACACCGAGCCGCCCAGCTGATCGATCATCCACTCGAAACCGGTGGGAGCGACGACCGAGTATGCGAACACGATGCCGCCAAGGAACAGCACGAGCATCGCGATGAACGTGGGGATGACATAGCGGCGCTCTTTGGGCCGAAGCGCCGGCAGGAAGAACGCCATGACCTGCCAGATGATGATCGGGCTCACCACGACGATCGACGCGTACATCGCGACTTTGAAGCGCAGGGTGAACCCCTCGAAGGGGCCGAGGGTCACGAGATCCGGGACGCCACGCTCTTCGAGAAGCGGCAGAATGGGCTTCATCACGAAGTCGTAGACGTCCCACGCCCACGTGTAGAGCCCCAGCGACGCCACGCTCACCGCGATGACGACGACTATCAGCCGGCCACGTAGCTCGGCAAGGTGTTCGAAGAATGGAAGGCGCTTGGGTCCGATGGGCATCGCGGTATCCGAGGACTACTCCTCGTCTTCCTCCTCGTCGTCTTCCTCGGTGGCGGCCCAGATGCTCGACGCCTCGCTCGCTTTCGCGATGTCCTTGTCGACCGCTGGCTTGGTCGCGGCGGCAAGGTCGGCATTCTCGCGCTCAGTCTGGGAGAACGGCGAGTAGACCTCTGCCTTGATGACCTTCTCCATGTCCTCTTGAGCGCTCTTGAAGACCTTCATGGCCTTGCCAAGGGTGCGCGCAAGCTCGGGCACCTTGTCGGGCCCGAAGATGATGAACGCGAAGACCGCGATGATGAAGAGTTCAGTTCCGCCGATGCCGAACACGTGCAGTCCTACTCCGATACGTTGCCGGTCGTATGCGAATGGCTATGCCGGATGCCGTCGATTCCAACCGTGGCCCGGCGAATCACTCTAGAATCGTCCCGCCTCAGCGGCGTCGCTGAAGATGGGGAACACTTTGTCGAGCCCGGTGATGCGGAAGATCTTGAGAATGTTGTCGCGCGTGCACACCACGCGAACCGTACCTTCACGCTCGCGGGCCCTGCGCAGTGCGGAGACCAGCACACCAAGGCCCGAGCTGTCGATGAAACCCACGTTCTCCATGTCGACCACGACGTTGACGCAGCCGTCCTGGATCGCAGACACCAGTGACTCTTTGAGCCGCGGCGCGGTGTAGACGTCGACTTCGCCCCCGAGCGTCACCGTGCAGATCGACTCGGACCTCTCGATGTTGATGTCGAGCTCCATGCCCACGCATAGCTCCTATCCGCGAGTGTCATAGACAAGTGAGTCGGATTGTACCGCTCACCCGCCCGTGTGACCACTTGCCGCGTTGTGGAGCGGCCAAGATGTGATTGACAGCCGTAGTGGGGTACCTTCTTTATCGATTCCGGCATCAGGAAGGACACCATGACCCTTACAATCGATCTCGCGCAAGAACCCAGTGTCTGGGTGCTCACCCTCCGAGGCGATCTTGACTACGGAGAGTGCTCGGCGTTTCGGATGAGTATCGATCGAGTACTCAAGGCGACTCCCCCGGCGACGATCGTCGACCTTTCCGAGCTCGAGTATCTGGATAGCTCAGGACTGGGTCTTCTGCTCTCGCTGTCCAAGGAGTATCAGGCCTTGGGAGGCAACCTGGTGCTTGTCACCAACGAGACCGTCGACAACATCTTGTCACTCACACGGCTCAACGGGATCTTCTCGACCGCGGTCTCGAAAGATGAGGCCCAGCAGATGTTGGGGAGCTCCGACTGAGTGAGCCTCCACCCAGGTAGTACACGAAGAAGGGCGCCCCGCGTGGGGCGCCCTTCTTGATGCGATGCTTCGCCACTGAGTCGTGGTGCCCGGATGGCCCCTACTGCCCTGAAGCGCCCTCGATAGCCGAGATCTGCTGTTTGGCGTAGTCCGGATTGCCGCCCGCGGCACCCTGGGGATCGAGCTCGAGGTACTTCTTGAACGCCACGAGTGCGTTCTCGTTGTCACCTGAGGTCTGACGGAAGATGCCCACGTTGAAGTGCGCAGGTGCGAACGTCGGGTCGTTCTTGATGACACCTTCGGCGATCTCGATGGCCTTCAGGGTGTCCCCCGTGTAGAAGAGGGTGATCGCGTAGTCGACCATCACCGGAGACTCCGAGTCATCGACGGCGACGGCGCGCGCGTACGCATCCTTCGCAGAGGTCCACAGCGGCAGGTCAGAGCCGGCCTGCGTGCCGGCCGCATCGTTCTCGGCCTGCTTGGCGATCGCCCAGTCGAAGTAGCTGTTGCCCAGCTGGACAAGCACGGTGTAGCTCGTGGGATCGCTTTGGAGCGCGGTTGTCAGCGACGCGACGGTGCCTTGGTACTGCGCGTCGGCAGATGATGTCGCAGTGCCGGTCGCCGTGGTCGCGGTGCCTGTCTGCTGTGTCGCGGTGAAGAAAGACAGCAGCCCCATGCCGGTGATCGATGCCACGAAGGCGATGATCAAGACGATGAGGGTCACCTTCACCCAGGCGGGAGAGTTCGACTTGTTGATGGCCACGCTCAGACCTCCTCAGGTCCATCGCAGATGAAGCGGGCCCGATGCGGCAATGCCGACATGCGGGCCCGTTTCGTCAGCGAAGTGATCGCCTACTGCTGGGCCTCGGGCTCGGCCTCGGTCTCGGTCTCGGTTTCAGCACCAGCCTCGGGCTCTGCGCCCTCTTCCGTGGTGCCCCCACCCATGCCACTGATGTCGGGGTGACCCTCCGGAAGCTCGCCGCCCTGCATCTGGTCGGGCGAAAGCTGCGGGGCAGCCTGCTCGGTACCGGTGCCGGTGGTCGCGCCCGGGGTGATGCCCGGCACGGTGGTCGCGGCCATCGAGCGGCCAACGAACAGGCCCACGATGACGCCCAGCAGTGCAGCGACGACCGCGATAAGGATCGCTACGGTCATCGTCACGCTCTGCTCGCCACCAGAGGCGGGCTTGCCGGAACGGGGGGCAGCTTTCTTAGCCGGCGCCGACTTGTCGGCCGACTTGGCGGGCTGTTCGTCCTCGTCGAAGAAGAAGTCCTGGTCGCTCACTGTGTGGTTCCTCCATGTCCTTCAGACGAGCGCGCCGATGCGCCCGCCTACGCCTGCCTGAACCCGCGTAGTATAGCACTGCACATTGGCCTTGATTAAGGCGTGTTCGCCCCTCGACCGAGCAACCCCTGCGCCAACCGAGAAGAGCACACAGAAGCTCTATGAACGAAGCTTCATCCGCATCTCCTCGGCACGCGCGAAGGTGCGTTCCGGATCGAGCAGCGGCCACTCACGGCCCTCGTAGACCACCTGACCGCCCACCATGGTCCACAGTACGTTCTCTTGGTTCGCGGTGTGCACCAGAGTTCCGTACGGGTAGTGCGTGGGAATCTGGTGGGACTTCGACAGATCGACCGCGATGATGTCGGCGAGCTTGCCCGGCTCGAGCGAACCCACCTTGTCGTCGATGCCCAAAGCGCGCGCGGCATCGAGGGTCGCCATCTTCACGAACTGGCGCGCGATCATGAAGTGCTCTTCGCCCAGGATCGCGCGTTGCAGCAGCAGCCCGATACGCATCTCCTCGAAGACGTCCATCGAGTTCGAAGCCGCCGGCGAGTCGGTACCCAGCCCCACGCGGATGCCGGAGCGCAAGAAGGCACTGATGGGCGCGGTACCCATGCCCAGCTTGGCGTTGCAGCGCGGGCAGTGGGCGACGGAGACGTCGTGGCTGGCGAGGATCTCGATATCGGCCTCGTCGACCTGGGTGCAGTGGACCGCCGTGATGTTGGGGACGTCGAGGATTCCCCACTGCAACACGTAGCGGACCGGGCTCACGCCCGTGGGCAACCACAGCGGGGCATTCGCATCGAAGATGTCGCGCACGTCTGTCGCCAGCATCGACGAGCCGTACTTCACGAACTGGTACTCTTCGCGGCTGCCCGCCAAGTGGAGCGAGACCGGCGTGCCGTCCATGGCGTAGTCGGCGACGCGCCGGAACAGCTCGGGGTGACAGCTGTAGGGAGCGTGCGGAGCGATACCCACGGTGAGTCGCGACGAGTCCGTACTCGAGCGCCACGTGTCGATGTCAGCGGTGGCCCGCTGCATCTCGGCCTCGACCTCGCGCTTGTCCATCGTGGACACTTCTCGGTAGATAAAACCGCGCAGTCCGGCGGCCTGAGCCGCGCGGGCGGATGCTCCGTTGCCCGTCACATCGGCGATGGTGGTGATGCCGGACTGAAGCGACTCGAGTGCACCCAGCTCGGCGGAGTCATCCCAGTCCTGCTCGGAGAACAAGCGCTCCTTTTGCAGCAGCTGGAACTTCCAGCTCGAGTAGGGCAGGTCATCGACCAGACCCCGCATCGCGGTGTACTCGAGGTGGGTGTGCAGGTCGACGAAACCGGGGAGTAGCGCCGCGAGTCCGAAGTCTTTGACCGGCTCGTCGGGATGCAGCTCCTTGAGATGCGCGAAGTCACCGATCTCGACGATCTTGTCGTCACGCACGAGAACCGCACCGTACTCGATGTGCGGAGTGGCGATCGGGAGCACATAGCGGGCGGTGAGAATCATCGCATCCCCTTCGGTGGCGCGCTTAGGACCTAGTGCGATTCTACCGCAGGCAGCGAGATACGCGGGTCACTTGGTGGCGGTGTGCAAAGCGACGATGCCGCCGGTCATGTTCGCCCAGTCGACCGCCGAGAAACCCGCGGAGCTGAGCTCGGCGGCAAGTTGCTCTTGCGCCGGGAACCGACGGATGGAGTCGTTGAGGTAGACGAAGCTGGCACGGTCGCCGGTGAGCAGGCCGCCGATTGCCGGGATCGCGTAGCGCAGGTACACGTGGTACACGGCACGCCACGGAGCGAACCCCGGGCGCGAGAACTCGAGGATCACGTAGCGTCCACCCGGCTTGAGCACCCGGGCGACCTCGGCGAAGTTGCGCTCGCGTTCGGGCAGGTTGCGCACGCCGAACGCGACGGTCACCACGTCGAAACTCCCATCCTCGAACGGGAGGGCCTGGGCATCGGCGAGCTGGAAGCCAAGCTTGGTCTCGCGCCGACGCTCGGATGCCTTGCGACGGGCCACCTCAAGCATCTCGGGACTGAAGTCGGTCACCATGATCGATGCAGGCTGAGCCTGATCGGCGATCGCGAACGAGACATCACCGGTACCGGCGCACAGGTCCAAGACGTTCTCGGTGCCGGTTATCCCGCAGGCCTTGACCAGGCGGCGGCGCCAGAGACGATCGATGCCCATCGAGGCGAGCATGTTGAAGGTGTCGTAGCGGCCGGCGATGCTCGCGAAGATGCCGCGCACGCGCTCGGTGGTCGCCTCTCCGGGTGCCGGGTTGGTCTCAGTCACAGGTGCGGCTCACACTTCCGTGGTCTCTGTGGCCGCGCATGAAGGAGCGGCCGGATGCTGGTTGGACGTCGCGGGCGAGTAGTCGCCGTTCTTGCGTCCGAACAGGTTAGCGACGTTCTCGCGCACGAACAACCCGGCTGCCGCGGCGACGTGCGAGACCCCCGCCGTCGCAGGCCAGTTGAGCTCGGTCTTCTCGCATACCGTCGACTGGGAGAGACGCTCGAACTCGTCTTTGAGTCCGAAGAGCGCGGCGTCGCGCGTAGACAGCGGGCCTTCCATGATCTCGTCAATGCGGCGCATCGCCACGCGCGCTTCCGCCACGCGGCACTCCACCTGCTGGGCGGTGGCGGCGTCGATGATGCCGGCCTCACCCTTGATGCGGTTGATCGCCAACCCCGCATCGTAGGTCGCGTCGACCATTTCGTCGGGCGTCATAGCATCGCTCTCGTAGTTCATGATGTGCTTCCACGAGGGCAGAACCAGCCGCTCGCGGTGCTCCTCGAGCGTGCGAGCACGCAGTTTGTAGCCGTACTTGTCGGGGTCGTCGAACACGCGCGAACCCGGATCGAGGAACGGCGCCATAGGGCTTATGAAGCACAGCAGACGCGGGTCGTTGCCCACAGCCTCGTAGAGGTGGCGCACGTACTCGGCGGTCTCGCGCACCGAGTCGGCGGTCTGTGTGGGAATGCCGGTCATGAAGTACAGGTCGAAGCGGCTGCAACCGTTGCGCAGCGCTGCTTTGACCGTCTCTTCAACCTGATCGATGGTGTAGTGGCCCTTGCCGAACGCCTTGCGCACCCCGTCGTCGTGGCTCTCGACGCTGATCTCGACCGACCAGTCGGGCAGGTTGGCATCGAGGAACTCGTAGAACTCTTCGTGCGGTGGTTTGAAGAACTCGAAACCGATGGGGTTCTTCAGGTTGATGTCTTTGAGCCCGCGCACGAAGTCACGGGTGTACTCGCGCCCCGCCTGCAAGAAGTCGTTGAGCACGAAGATGGGGCCCGGGATGTAGCGCTGGATGTGGGCGATGTCGCGTACGAGCAGGTCCGGCTCGCGAAACGCCACGGCGTCGCGCCCGAAGTGCTCCCGGAACGCGTACTTCGAGCCGCCACATGTCACGCAGTCGTGCGTGCATCCTCGGCAGATGAGCGACGCGCACACCGGGTAGCGCAGCCACTCCTTGAAGGGAACGACGCCCATGAGGTCGCGGTAGCGGATGACCGACTTCATGTTGAACGAGTAGTCGAGCGAGATGGAGTTCATGTCCGGCGGAACCCAAGCCAGCGGGTTGACGACCACATCGCCGGAAGCGTCCTTCCAGGTGAGGTTGGGCACCTCCGAATAGTCCCCGCCACCTTTGAGCACCTCGAGTAGCATCCGGATGGGCTCCTCGGTGGAGTCGCCCCGCATGACGAAGTCGACGCAGTCATAGGTGATGAGCTCGTCATGGAAGATCGTCGAAGACAGCCCGCCGAAGATGACCGGCTTGGTGGGGTGTGCCTTCTTGACGAGTTTGGCGATCTCAACCGACCCATGCGCGTGGGGCAACCAGTGCAAGTCGACACCGAACATCCTCGCATCAAGGTTACGGATGTAGGCCTCGACGTCGAAGTCCGGCTTCATGAGCATCAGGACGGCGAGGTTGACGATACGCACCCGCAGACCGTGTCGCTCGAGGTACTCGGCGATGGTGGTCAGCCCAATGGGATACATCTCGAAGATGGGCGTTGACGGGACCATGTCTGAGACAGGTCCGAACATGATGGGTCGCTCTCGGAAATCGTAGACGGCCGGAGCGTGCAGAAGCACGAGGTCGACTCGCGACATGTATCAGCAGTTCCTTTCGGTCCAGGCACGTGGTCCGGACCCCAGGGCGAGAAGTGTCGCCCTCCCCTCGGCTACAAGCACATCTCGCACTTGTCACCGAACATCGAGTATATCATCGCGAAAGCCGCACTCCTCCGCCGAAGGCACCGTGCGAAACCGGCCCGGCGGAGAGCCGGGTGAGTGCCCGGCCCCGCGTCAAGAACGTCTGCTTGTGCTGCCTACAAACCGCCACCCACGTGGCACGCCGCGCAGTACGTGGGATTGTGGCACTCGAAGCACGCCTTCGCACCGGTCTGGCTCACTGTGGCCGGGTGCAGCGTGCGCCACTGGGTGCCCGCGGTGTACTCCACGCCCATCGCCGAGCCATGGTGGCACTCGTCGCAGAAGCGATCGGCGTCGCCGTGGCAGGTGGCGCAGACCTTCGGATCCTTCTTGCCCAGGTCGCCGTGGCCCTCGGAGAAGTCCTCAGGGTGCGGCATGGGCAGACCGTGGCAGTCCGAGCAGAACTTCTCGGCGTGACACGTGTAGCACTCGTTGAGCGCCTCGAGCTTGACGAGCGCCTCGCCCACTCCGCCGCCGCCACCGTGGCTGCGCTCCGCCGCCTCGTGCTGCGCCTCGTCACCCTCGTGGGCGGCGAACTCGCGGACACGCGAGGTCTCCTCGGAGGCGAGCTTGGCGTGACCTGCGGGATAGAAACCCTCTTCGAAGTGGCTCTTGGGCTTGAGCTCGAAGCCGGCGGGATGGCAGGCCGCGCACGCGCCCGGTGCCTCGAGGCCACCCTCGGGTGTCTCGCCTTGCGAGTGGCAGCGGAAGCACGCGGTCATCGACATGAAGTCGGCGTGCGGGCGGTTGGCCTCGCCGGTGGTGGGGTCTTTGAGCGTGAGCTCGAAGTCCTCGACGTGCGCGACGCGGTTGTGGCAGATGGCACAGGTGACGTCGGCGGTGCCGTGGACCTCGTGGTCGATCAGGATACCCGGAGAAGGCGTGACGGTGCGACGCTCGAGGTTGTGGCACTGCGTGCACTGCTCGGATGACATGGAAAGTGCGACGTGGCTCGAGCCGTTGAGCGGTAGCTCGTAGTTGCCGGTGACGGTGAGGTAGAGCTCACCCAGTGCCTCGGCCTTGTGCAGGATGAAGGTGATGGGGTCCGAGTTGACCGGCATGTGGCAGGCCATACAGCTCACTTCACTGTGCACCGAGCGCTCGTAGGCCAAGATCGTGTCGTCTTGGACCTTGTGGCACCCTTCCGAGCAGAACCAGCGAGTCGACGTGATGCCCAATGCTGCGATCATCACCCCGGCGATGACGAGTACCGCGACAAGCGACCACAGGATGTAGCGTGGTCTGCGTATGGGGTCTTTGAATCCGGCGAGCGAGATGCGCAGCATGTTTCCGGTCCTCTAGTAGTCGATCCCGACGCGGGCACCGTTGGTGACCGCGTGACACATCAGACATCCGCCATCATACGGTGAGGCGAAGTAGCGAAGCATGTGGTTCTTGTCCGTTCCGTGTGGATTGTGACACGACGATGTGCACGTGAGTGGTGAGTCGTTGTTCACATCATAGTGCTTGGGGTCAACCGGATGCTTGTTGTTGTACACCTGCTTGGTTGGCCCGCCATAGTCACGGCGCGGGTGGCACTGCAGACACAGGTCGGGGTTCCTGTCCACGAGCATGGGGCGGTGGTTCGACCCGTGCGGGGTGTGGCACCTGATGCACAGCTGACCTGAGTGGTTCGAGTCCACGAAGGTCGTGTTGACCGTCTCGTGACACTGGTTGCAGAACCGGTTGTTCTGCGCGTTCACCAGCCCGCGGTACTGAGCGGCGTGCGGGTCGTGGCAGCTGCTGCAGTCCATCTCGAGCTCGACGGGATGGGCGCTGGGCTGGGCGAATTCGTTCGCGACGCCGGGGTGGCACTCGTAGCACAGCACGGGCTCATCGGCGATGAGCAATGGCAGGTAGTCCGAGCCATGCGGCTCGTGGCACCCGGTGCAGTTGTCGTTGAGGAACGGCTCGTGCTGCACGGCCATCCCATCTTTGGCAGCCACGCTGGGGTGGCACCGGAAACACAGCTCCCGCTGAGCGGCCACCAGCACGCCGCGGTGCTGAGACGCGTGCGGATCGTGGCAGTCGATGCAGTTGCCCTCTTCGACCGGAACGTGCGCCTGCGCGCGGCTGAGCTCGCGGCCTATGGGATGGCACGTGAAGCACAGCTGGTCGGGCGCCTGAGCCAGCAGACCACGGTAATCCGAAGCGTGCGGGCTGTGGCAGTTCACACAACGACCCGCCTGGAAGGGCTGGTGCTGGAACGGGTCGCTGAGCTTGGCGCCCATGCTTCCATGGCAGGTCCAGCACAGCTCCTCCATGGGTGCGATGAGCAGCGATTCTGCACCCTTGACGTTGGCGGTGCCCGCTCCTGTGGTGCCGCCCGGGTCCGTTTCGATGGTCTCGGACTCACCGCTGACCAGCGTGAGCCACCATCGCATGGGCAGCCACTGCAGCATGGTGCGGGTCCGCTCGAGCAGCCGAGAAGGTGACGTGGTGATGCTCACGGCGACCTGCTTGCCGTGGGGCGTGTGGCACGTGGTGCACTCTTCGAGAGCGAAGGGGTTATGCACCACGGTCTTGCTGAAGTCCGGGATGAGCTCGGTGTGGCACTTCAGGCACTCGACGTTGCGAGCGACGAACTGCGCTTGCTGGCGGCCTCCTGAGCGCCACACTTCGGTTGCGGTGACGCAACAGAAGATGAGCAGCACCAAGATGACGATCGCGACCACGAGGCCCCACCAGCGGCGCCCGCGATCGTGTTCCGTTTCAGAGGAATCGATGTCGGTGTCGTCGACGACGACCTCGGGTTCGGCCAACGAACCTCCCTGGCGCCACGCCGACACCGCTTCAGGAGCCGCTGCGTGACTAGCTTACCTGCACCGATTCTAACATGGGGATGTGCGAGCCTGAACCACTCTTATCGAGCCTCGTCGGTGAGGGAAACCCCCAGCCGGATGAGTCCTTCATGGGCCTCGATGTGGTCTGGCGCGGCTTCGATCGCCATGCGATACCGGGCCTCGGCCCACTGGGCCTCGCCCAGCTTCTCGTAGGCCAGGCCCATCAGGTACTGCAGCTCCGCCGATCCCGGATGCTCGACCGCCGCCGGCCGCACTGCGATGAGCAGCGATCGGTACTGGCCCTTGGCTGCGTAGTAGCGACCAAGGGCCGATGCTGCCTGGACGTGCTCGGGTTCGGCCTCAAGGGCCCTCCACAGCGAAGTCTCGCCGTCCTTGTCCAGGCCCAACTCAAGGTAGATGGCACCTTGCTGGAAGTGCGCGGTGACGTTGGCGGGCTCTCGGCGCAGGACCCAGGCGTACTCCTCGAGCGCACGGTCGTACTCCCCGGCCTTCTGTAGCGCGTAGGCGAGATCGAGCCGGACCGACACCGATTCCGGATCCTCGACCGATGCGCGGGTCCACTTCTCGACCTCCGCATCGACAACCTCACCGACCGGCATCGCGGTGGGGGTCAGCGCGCCCCTGAGCAGGTAGCCGCCCGCGCCCACCACGACCAGCAGCGCCGCGAGCACAAGCGCGGCAAGCCAGCCCGGCACGCGGGTCTCAGGACTCTGTGTCTGCTCGTCGTGCATCGCAGCCATCGCTGGTGTGGTTCCTTTCGCGGGTCAGGGCGTGGGCTCTGCGCTTGGCGAAGCCGCGTTCGCCTGTATCTCCTCAAGCTGTGCGGTCGCCTCGGGCGACCAAGGGTAGCTCTCCAGCAGCGATATGGCGTCGCTGGTCCTGCCCTGCATCTGGTAGACCTTCGCGAGCTCGACCGCGGCCAGTGCGTAGTTGGGATCCATCTTCAGCGCATAGGCCAGATGCATCTGAGCCGGAACCAGCCTGCCCTGCGCTGCGTAGGCGCGTGCCAGCTGAAGCCGGATCGCCGGTCCGTAGCGCTCGACCGCAATCCCGCGCAGCCCCATGTCGACCGCCTTCTGGTAGTACGA
>CAYXQU010000036.1:0-12267 GCA_964467305.1 uncultured Eubacteriales bacterium | reverse complement strand
CTTGAAGAAGACCTTGGCGTGCTCCTTCTCGTTGTCGGCGGTCTCGGTGAACAGTCCGGAGATCTGCTCGAAACCCTCCTTCTTCGCGACGGACGCGAAGTAGTTGTAGCGCATGCGCGCCTGGCTTTCGCCGGCGAACGACTTCAGCAGGTTCTGCTCGGTCTTGGTGCCTTTCACGCTGGCCATACGGTTCCTCCCTCTTTCGATTCGTCTTTGCTGTCCATAACCATACCCAAAGTCAGCCACCGCTTCAGTCGGCCGGGTGTGGTCATTCGGTGAAGTAGCTCGTGCCCATGTCGATATCGGTGTCCGGCGGGTTCTGGGCGATCATCTTCTTGCGCGCGTCGGTCTCGCACGGGTTGATGGTGTGCAAGACTCCTTCGACCATATCACTCACCTGTGACGCGGGAAGACTCACCGATACCTCGTTGTCGCCCCACTTCGCGAAAAAGCGTGTGCCCGAGCACATGAGCGAGACGTTGAGCGTCTGCGACAGCAGCGGCTCGGCGGTGCTTTCCGAGCAGATTCCATGCTGCCCCACGCTGCGAAACAGCGGTGCCTCGGGGCGGCTGTAGGTGAAGCCTTGCAGCATGCGCATCGCCTGGTACGAGTCGGCCACGATGATGGCCACATCCGGCGCGCGGTCGGTGAACGCCGAGAGCGGCTGTAGCACCACACCCACCACGGTCCTCGGCACCACCGCGAGGTCGCCTATGACCGCCACGCTCACGTTCTCGTCGCGGTGCAGGCCGCACTCGCTGTAGCTTGCCGAGTAGGCCGGCTCGTACGGCAGCGGCTCAAGCCCCAGGATCTGCCGAGAAGACTCGCAGCGGAACCGCTCGAGATCGAGCTTGAGCGAGCGGCCCTTGCCGGCGAGCTTGACCGCCGCGCAGTAGTAGAGTGCCGTGCGGGCCTCGGGGACGTCCCACGAGTCGTACTCGGCCTCGCTGCGCAGCAGCTTCACGCCCACCGGCTGCCGCTCAAGGCGCAGCGCTCTCATGAGATTGGACGCTTCGTGCGCCCAGTCGGTCGTGTTCATGTCACAGAGCCCTGTCTATGATGAGCGCGAGCAGCGCGGATGGAATCGCTCCTTGCAGAACCAACGCCGGCTTGAACTGGTTCGCTCCGGCGACGATGGGCACGCCCAGCCCGCCGGCCCCCACTATCGCACCCAGCGTAGCGGCACCCACCGCGATGACCAGCATGTTCTTGATGCCGCCCATGATGATGGGCATCGCCAAAGGAAGCTGCACCTGGCGGAAGCGCTGCATGCGGCTCATGCCCATGCCCTGCGCGGCGTCGACCACCTGTGGCGGGACGTTCTCGATGCCGGCGACCACGTTGAGCATCACCGGCAGCACGCTGTAGATCACCAGCGCCACCACCACCGGCTCCCAGCCGTAGCCCATGAGCGGCACGAGCATCGCCATCACCGCGACAGACGGAAACGTCTGGCCGAAGTTGGCCAGGTTGACCACGAGTTCTCGGAAGTTCGAGCCCACCGGGGTGAGCAGGAACACGCCCAGCGCGACACCCACCACCAGCGCGATCGCCCCCGAGACACCCGCGATCGCGAGATGTTGCCCCATGAGCGTGGCAAGCGTCTCCCGCTCGTAGTACAGCGTGGTCTCGTTGGGGAAGATCAGCCCCAGCAGTCGCGCGAAGCCCTGCTGGTCGAAGGTCATCCAGACAAGCGCCGCGGTCATGACGGCCACGGGCGCCCAACGCTGCAGCGGGGTCCTCTCGGTCATGACTCTACCCGCACCGAGTCGATCAGCGCCTCAAACGTGAGCACGCCTGCGGGATGCGCGCCTTCGCCGGCAACGTGCACCGCCTGGGTTCCAGCCGACACCATAGCGGCGAGAGCATCTTTGAGCGTGGCACTTGCGGGCACGTGGGGCAGGCCGTCGCCGTCGCCCGGCGCGATCACCGCGCTCGAGGCAGCGTGCCGAGACAGGATCTTCAAGGACAGCTCTTCGCCGAAGAAGTCACTCACGAACTTCTCGGCGGGGTGTTGCCACAGCACCTCGGGGCGGTCGAACTGCACGAGGCGCCCGTCGTGCATGAGCGCGACGCGGTCGCCCAGGATGACGGCCTCCTCGACGTCGTGGGTCACGAAGACCACGGTGGTGCCCAGCGTGCGCTGCAGGTTGCGAAACTCGACTTGCAGGCGCTGGCGTGAGAGCGGGTCCAGCGCGCCGAAGGGCTCGTCCATGAGCAGCACCGAAGGGTCGGCCGCGAGTGCCCGGGCGACGCCCACGCGCTGCTGCTCGCCGCCGGAGAGCTGCGCGGGCCGCTTCTGAGCGTAGGTGGCCGGGTCGAGACCCACGAGCTCGAGCAGCTCGGTCGTGCGCGCGGCGATGCGCTTGGCGTCCCAGCCCAGCAGGCGGGGGACGGTGCCCACCTTGCGAGCGTCGGTCATGTGCGGGAACAGCCCGATCGACTGGATGACGTAGCCAATGTGGCGCCTAAGCTCGTCAGGGCTGCGCTGGCTCACGTCCTGGCCGTCGATCAGCACCCTGCCCGAGTCGATGTCGAGCATGCGGTTGATCGCGCGCAGCGTGGTGGTCTTGCCGCAGCCGCTGGGTCCCAGCAGCACCGCGATCTCGCCGGCTGCGATCTCCATCGACAGGTCGTCGACCGCGATCTTGTCGCCGTAGCGCTTGGAGACATGGTCGAGCGTGATCATGCGATGCGACCTTCCTGGCCGGCGGACACGGTGGACTCGAGGAACCGAAGCGACGCATCGATGGTAAGCGACAGCGCCACGATGGGGATGACACCCAGCAAGATGAGGTCAGAGGCGGTCTGCTGCACGCCGAAGAACACGATCTGGCCCAGCCCGCCGCCGCCTACCAACGCCGCGAGGATCGCCGCGGCCGTGGTCTGTACCGCCGCGATGCGCACGCCGGCAAGCACCACCGGAAACGCCAGCGGCAGCTCGACGGCGAACAGCCGCTGCACCGGCTTCATGCCCATGCCGCGCGCCGCGTCGATGACGCCGGCATCGAGCGTCTTGAGGGCGGTGAAGACGTTGCGGGTGATGGGGTAGAGCGCATAAGACAGCAGCACCAAGAAGACTGGCGCCCAGCCAATGCCCGAGACACCTATCGCCCGCAGTGGGGCGACGTTGGCGCCCAGCCACGCCATGGGGATGATGAGCAGCCCTATGAACGACAGCGCCGGAAGCACCTGGGCCACATTCAGGGTGGCGAAGACCGCCCCTTCCACGCGCGGCATGCGTGCCGAAGCCACGCCCGCGATCAGTCCCAGTACCAGCCCCAGTCCCGTCGCGCCAAGCGTGTAGTAGAGCTGCTGGCTGAGAGCGGTGTGAAACGACGTCGCGTTGATCGCGTACTCCTGCATGATCGAAAGCGAGCCCAGGCGCCCTGAGAACAGCATCACGGCGACCACGGTCACGCCCGACAGGCTCACGGCCGCCCGAAGTCCGCGCGACTCGCCCAAAGCGTGAACCGCCGAGAAGACCCCAATGTAGACCGCGAGCACCATCAACCATGCCGAGACACCCAGCGACAACCGGGCGACCTCGCCTTGCTCGGCCATCCACGCGTCGGCTCTGGCGGCGATGAGGAAGGTGGCCAGCACAAGTGCGGCGTTGGCGGCAAGGCCTCGCGCGAGCACGCTGACGCGGCCCAGGTCGATCACACTCGCCGCGCCCACGACAAGCCACAGGGCGAGCAGGATCCACCCGCCGGTACCGAACGCCTGAACAGCCGTGAGCCCCTCGCCGCTCAGGATGCGGTTGGGGCGCAGCTCGACGAACGTGCCCATTACGGAGACGAGGGCCCCGAGCAGGGCCCCCGTCGCACCGATCATCTGATCTCCCGCGAAACGCGTCGCGCGGGTGCTACTTGAGGAAGCCATTCGCCTCAAGGTACTCCTTTGCGACCGCCTGAGCATCCATACCCTGGAACGCGACCTTGGCGTTGAGCTCCTGGAGCTTCGCCTTGTCGAGGCTCAGGAAGACCGGCTCGAGGATGCCGGCGATCTCAGGAGCGGCCTCGATGACCTCGCCGCGGAACACCGGCGCCGGCTCGTAGACGGGCGGGACGCCCTTGGTGTCTTCGATGATGGTCAGCCCAAGGTCCGCGAGCTGACCGTCGGTGCCGTACGCCAGCGAGAAGTTCACGCCGTCGGTTCCCTCGGCAGCGGCCTTGAGCATCTGGGCGGTCACACCGTCGGCCAGCGGCACGAGCTGGTCTTTCGTAAGCGTGAACCCGTAGGCCTCCTCGAAGCCCTTCAGGCCCAAGGGGTTGTCGACCCACGTCTGGGAGCCAATGAGCTTGACCTCGCCACCGTCGTTCACGTACTTCGCGAAGTCCTCCATGGTCACGATCGACTTCTCGGCAAGGAAGTCGGTACGTGCCGAGATGAGCTCGGTGTTGTTGGCGGGCGCCGGGGTGAGCCACACGATGTTGTTCTGCTCTTTGTCGAGACGCGCGATGGTCTCGAAGCCCTGTGCGGCGTCCTGCCACACGGGCAGGCCCTCCTGGCCCTCGATGTAGTACTGGCCCGAGCCGGTGTAGTCGATCGTGGCGTCGACCTCGCCCTCGAGCAGGGCCTTGCGCACCACGTCGGGGGTGCCCAGCTTCGTCTTGTCGACGGTCTCGAAGCCGTTGGCGTCGAGCATCTGGATGACCATCGAGCCAAGCACGGCGCCCTCGGAGTCGAGCAGCGACCCCACCTTGATGGCGGGTACATCCTTCTTGGCGGGCTCTTCCGGTGCTGCGGGCTCCATTGGCGTGGTGCAACCGGACAGCAGCAGTCCGGCGACGGCCAGCGCGGTAAGCGCGAGGGTGGCGGTTCGTTTCATCATGACCCCTTCGACCCCAGGCAGGCCGGCGACGGCTCGCCCTGTTTCCGATGACTTGAACCAGATGATAACCGCAGGTGATTGTTACGGGCAAATCCGATGAGCGCGGTCTATCAGCCCTCGACCACGCGCGCCAAGCCGTCCTCGATCACCGCGTAGCGCACCGTGCCATCCTGACCGGCTCGGCCTCCCGGCTCGATAAGCCGCCAGCCGTGGCCCTCGAGAAGCGAGAGCTGCGCTTTTGAGAGCAGCTCGGGCGGGGTGTGGCCCACCACCTGGCGCAGTCCCGAGGGGATGCGGCTCGCGTCGAATGGCCGGAACCACAGCGGCCCCATCTCGCCGCCCATGAGCCGGTACTCGTCGAGGTTCTCGGCGCTCAGGGGTGCGCGGGCCAGCGCGCGCTGCATCTCTTCTCGGAAGAGCTCGTTGAGTGCGCCTGCGATGGCCTCGGGCTGTCGCCCCGCCTTGGCGATGATGTCCTCAAGCGCTACCGAGACCCCCGCGTGCGTGATCAGCCAACCCTCGACCTGGGTGGCGAGCGCCCATGCTCCCGAGAGCACGTTGTCCGCGAACTCGGGCCCGCGCTGAAGCGAGGAGGCATCTTGAGGGCTGATGCGCAGCCCGGTCGCCGCTGCGACCTCGTGGTTGCCCACGAGGATGGTCGCCCCCAGATCGCTCACCGCCGAGACGACATCGCCATGTCCCACGTCGATCATGTCGCCGGCCACGATGAGCCGGTCCTCTGCGCCAAACGACGCATGGGCGAGCACGCTGTCGAGCAGGCCCACGTTTCCGTGCAGGTCCGATATGACGATGGTGCGCGTCAACGACTCTCCTTGGTAGTGAGCGCCGCATCGATCGCGGCGATGGCGGTGGCCAAGCGTATCTCGGGCGAACCCGAGATGTGGACGAACGGGCGCCCCCACTCGCGAAGGCGGGCCTCGAACACTTCCTGCATCGCGTGACGCAGGGGCTCTCCCGTGCGGATCTCATCGGGCACGAACTCGAAGTCCGGCTCGCACAGCAGGTACAGATCCATGCCCGCACCCTGGTCGATTCGCATCTGGGCGAGCTGGTCGATCTCCGGGCGACGTCCGCCAAGGTAGCGTTCGTGCCAGATCGCCACGGTCAGGACATCGGTGTCACAGATCATGAGCGGACCCGCACTGCGCCACACGGCATCTTCTCGGCGGGACTGCTCGGCGACCACGCGTACCAGGTCTCCTGTGAATACCGAGGCATCACCGCGTGCGAGTTTCTCGCAGAAGTACTCGCGGCCGTACTCCTCGACGACGGGGGCCTTGTAGTGTTCACCCAGCTCGTGAGCGAGGGTTGTCTTGCCGGTGCACTCGGCACCGATGACGCACACACGCATGGTGGATTCCCCGGCCTGCACACCCGCCCCCCTCGCCGCCACGTGGCGTGGGCGCTAGCATCTCACAGCCGGGGGGCATCGAGAAGCGGCATGGCACCTAGCGCGATTCGCTTTGCAGCAGCTGCTTCTTGCGCTCCACGCCCCAGCGGTAGCCGGTCAAGTCGCCGTTGGCGCCTATGACCCGGTGGCACGGCACCGCGACGGCGACCGGGTTCGCACCGCACGCCTGCGCGACCGCACGCACCGCCGAGGGCGACCCTATCCGCCGGGCAAGCTCGCCGTAGGTGACGGTCTCGCCGGGCTCGATGCGGGTCAGGGCCTGCCACACCCGCTGCTGGAAGACGGTGCCGCGCACGTCCAGCGGCAGGGACGGCGCGTGCGAGGGGTCGTCGACGAGCGCGACCACCGAGGCCACCAGCTGCGCATCGTGCGGCGCTGCCGGCACGAGCTCCGCCGCGCTGAAGCGCCGCGCGAGCTCGCCCAGCAACTCATCAGCGCTCTCGCCGAAAGCGATGTAGCACACGCCCGTGTCGGTGAGTCCCACCACCAGGTCACCCAGGGTGCTGGTGGTCAGCGCGTAGCGGATCGACTCGCCCGGCGCTCCCTTGCGGTAGGCGGCCGGCGTCATGCCCAGCAGCTCGCCGTGGCGCTCGTAGACGCGGCTGGGCGAGGTGTAGCCGGCCCCGTAGAGCGCGTCTGCCACCGGCGCTCCGGCGTCGAGGGCTTCTCGGAAGGAGCGCGCCTGGCGCGCTGCCGCGTAGGCCTTGGGGGTCAGTCCCACCTGCGTGAGGAACGCGCGCCGCA
This sequence comes from uncultured Eubacteriales bacterium, assembly GCA_964467305.1. Taxonomy (GTDB): domain Bacteria; phylum Actinomycetota; class Coriobacteriia; order Anaerosomatales; family PHET01; genus CAVPCY01. The sequence goes on along the minus strand of CAYXQU010000036.1, from coordinate 5,254 downwards.
GGGCGTAGGGGCTCAGCCCGGCAGCCTTGGCGAGCGACGCGGTCGACGGCGGGCGCAGGGCCCGGGCGACCGCGTCGTCGATGGCGGTGACCGCATGGGCGACGGCTGCCGCTGCGGCCGGGGCGGGCGCGTTGTTGTCGGAGCGGTGAGGCATACTGTGGAGTGTAGCCGTCAGGCGCGCGGCCGCACTATCTGATTCGAGCACGTTTGTGGGGGAGGTGCTTGTTGGAGGGGCAGGAGCGAAAGCCGGCGACCGTGGTCGTCATAGGCGGCGCGAACACCGATGTCGTGGGTCACTCGGACGCACCGCTCGTCGCCCGCGACTCGAACCCGGGCGCGGTGCGGGTGAGCAGCGGAGGCGTGGCGCGAAACATCGCCGAGAACCTCGCGCGCCTGGGGCTGGACGTCGAGCTGCTCACCGTGCTGGGCGGCGACCACAACGCGCGCGAACTCGAGCGCCGCGGCCGCGAGCTGGGCATTGGCTTCGACCTGTCACACACCCAGGCTGACCTGCCCGGATCGCTCTACCTCGCCATCCTCGATGCCGACGGCGACATGGCGCTCGCGCTCAACGACATGCGGGCGCTCGAGCACCTCACCGTGCCGGTGCTCGAGACGCGCGCTTCAGCGATCGCCGCGGCAGATGTCGTGGTGCTCGACGCGAACCCGGGTGCCGCCGCCATCGAGTGGGTGGTGCGACACGCCCGTGGGCCGGTGGTGGTCGACCCGGTGTCGACGCTGAAGGCGCCGCGCGTGCGGCCCGTGCTCGAGGGGCTCGCGGTGCTCAAGTGCAACACACTCGAAGCCGCCACCCTGCTGGGGGTGGGGCCGCTCGAGGGCCGCGACGCGATCATCACCGCCGCCCGACAGCTGCGCGAAGAGGGCGTGGGAACCGTGTACGTGACGGCGGGTGCCCACGGCACGTGCTTCTCGGCGGCCGATGGCGAGGGCTGGGTGGAGCCGGAGCAGGTGGACGTGGTCAACGCGACCGGAGCCGGTGACGCGTTTTGCGCCGGAGTGGTGGCGGCGATGGTGGCGGGCTGCTCGGCTCGCCAGTGTGCCCTCGCAGGAACCACGCTTGCGCGCTACGCTCTGGGAAGCGAGTCCACGGTGAGCGAGTCGGTGGTTCCCGGCACGCTCGCGGCGATCACGGGAGGCCTGCTCAGATGACGCTCGACCGGTTCATGCGATCGCGCATCAGCCTCTCAGATGAGGTCGAGTTCGCGCTGACCGAAGGCGTGGGGGTGGTCGCGCTTGAGTCGACCATCATCAGCCACGGCTTCCCGTACCCGGACAACGTCGAGTGTGCGCTCACCGCCGAGCAGTGCGTGCGCGACGGTGGCGCGGTTCCGGCCACCATCGCCATCATCGACGGCCGCCCCACGGTGGGGCTGTCGCGCGAGCAGATCGAGAGGCTTGCCACCGCCGGCGCAGGCGGGGTCACGAAGGCCTCTCGGCGCGATATGGGGGTGTTGGTGGCGACCGGTGCCACGGGCGCGACCACGGTGGCGGGCACCATGCTCATCGCCGCGCTCGCGGGCATCCGCGTCTTCGCGACCGGTGGCATAGGCGGCGTGCACCGGGGGGCGCAAGAGAGCTTCGACATCTCGGCAGACCTGCTCGAGCTGGCCAGGACCCCGGTGTGCGTTGTGTGCGCCGGGGCCAAGTCGATCCTCGACATAGGGCTCACCCTCGAAGTGCTCGAGACCCACGGCGTACCGGTGCTGGGCTACCGGACCACGCAGTTCCCCGCGTTCTACTCGGCGACCAGTGGCCACGGCGTCGATGCGACCTTCGAGACCGCCCAGCAGATCGCTGCGGTTCTGCGCGCCCAAGACGATCTGGGCATGAGCGGGGGCACCTTGGTGGCGAACCCCATCGCGCCCGAGTACGCTATCGACCCAGACGTGCTCGACGGGTGGACCCGGCAGGCACTGGCCGAGGCGCAGCGCGACGGGGTGCACGGCAAAGACGTGACGCCGTTCCTGCTCGCTCGGTTGCATGAGTTGTCTTCCGGCGTCACGCAGCAAGCCAACAAGGAGCTCGTCTACGGAAATGCGCGACTTGCGGCACAAATCGCCGTTGCGAGATAAGATTGGCGAGATTGTTCTCCGAAGCGGGATTTCTAGATTGGGCGTCGAACGTAAGGGGTGTCGGCGTGTCTGCGCGCCGAACAGGGGCGGGGTGTCACCGGTGATTCGACGGCATCCCACAGTGCATGCGAGGGAGAGAGATTCATGACAATGCCGAATCTGCCGGCCATATATGTATGGGTCGACACCATTTTTCTGGTGCTCTACGTCTTTGTCTGGTTGTTCCTGATCTGGCACTTCTCGATGTTCGTGATCAAGGGCCGCTTCCGTAAGTCCTTCATCGAGGGCCATTGGCCGGAGCACGAAGCCCGCCCCCCCGCGGCGCCGAAGGTCGCTCACGCCATCCATATGATCGGCATGATCATCTTGGGTATCACCGGCATGCTGATCCGCTTCCCGGTCGTCGACCGGGCGATCATGCGAAACATCCATTACGTGCTCATGATCATCGTCATCGTGACGGTGGTCTGGCGCATCTGGTACGCGTTCCGCTCCAAGACCAACGCCGACTGGCGCGAGTTCGCCATTGGCCGGCCCGACATCGACACCGCCCTGGGCGTGCTGGCCTACTACGGCTATGTGAGTGACAGCAAGCCGCACGTTGCCAAGTACAACGTCATGCAGAAGATGTCGTACAACCTCTTCCTCTACATGATGATCGCGCAAGCGGCGACCGGCCTGCTCATCTGGCGTCTTCCCATGCCGCTCATCGACCTCAGCCTCTACGACATGGCCGCCATGGTGGTAGGCGCCACCGGCATCATCTGGATCCGACTGCTTCACTACATCTTGAACTGGGGCTTCATCATCATGATGACGGTCCACGCGTACCTGGCGTTCTCGGTCGACGTCCCCTGCATGCTGGACTTCTTCGGCATCAAGGAGATGCCGGTCAACCCGGACGCGCATGGCCATGGCCACGGCCACGACGAGCACGAGCCGGCGCTCGAACCCGTCATCTAGCCACCACGGACAACAACACCCGATAAGGGTGCTGCCAAGCGACCTGGGTCTGAAATCAGCCCAGGTCGCTTGCTTTGCGCTCCAGAAACCCCTTGGCGAACTCGAGGAAGCGGTCGATGTCGGAATCGTTGCTGGCGATTCCCAGCGACACCCGGATGGTGTTGGGGACCTTGCCGGTCGCGTCCTCGATCAGCCGCTGGCACTGCTGCAGCGTGACGGGGATCGTCTCCTCCTCGAAGCACTCGGCCATGTCCTCGCGCGTGATCTTGTGCGCGACCTCGCCGTCGCCGGGGTTGCAGAAGCACCCCGTCCGCACCGAGATGAGCTGCTCTCCGGCGAGCTCCTCGACGCGCTCCACCCTGAACACCTCACCGTGGGGATCCAGCAGGTAGAACGCTATGGTCGCACCGCGCCGGTCCATGGTGTCGGGCCCGAAGACCCGGAACAGCGGAGCGCCGTTGGCGTGAGTGATCGTACGCATCTGATCGAGCAGGTGCCCCGCTAGGCGGCACACGTTGTCGTGGATCGCGTCGATGCCGGCCACTGCGACGTGCTCGAGCCCGATGGTGACGGCCGGTAGCCCCAGATAGTCGACGGTGCCGTCCTCGTAGCCGGTTGCGCCGGGAGCCAGGTGGTACCACCCCTCGCCTTGCACCGATGCCAGCGTGATGGTGCCGCCGGCGAACCAGGGCCGCACCATCTTGGCGAGCATCTGTCTGCTCACGATGAGGGCGCCGGCACCGGTGGGGTAGCCGAACATCTTGTAGAAGCTCAGCGGCACCACGTCAGGCGCGATCGCAGACAGGTCGATGCGGTTGGTGGGCGCGAAGGCGGCGCAGTCCAAGATCACGTCCCACCCAAGCTCCTTGGCGTGGGCCACCCACTCAAGCGGGTGCTGCACGCCACTGAAGTTCGACTGGGCGGGGTAGGCGAACAGGTGGTTGGTGCCCGGGGTCGTCTCGGCAAGGGCCCGTTTCACAAGCGACTCATCCAGCCGAAGATCGGGGTTTCTCACGGGCACGTACTTCACGCACGCACCCCTTCTGCGCGCGAACTCCCGCACCCCGTTGACCGAGTTGTGGTTGTCGTAGGACAGAAGGTACGTGTCACCGGAGGCGAAGGGGTAGGACTCGCCCACGAGCTTCAGCGCACCGCTCGCGTTGCTCGTGAAGATGACCTCGTAGTCATCGGGCGAGGCGTTGAAGAACTCGTGCACCGACTCGCGAGCCCGCTCGACAAGCTGGGTGCTCGCAAGCGAGGTGGGGTTGTGCGAGTGGGGGTTGCCGAAGACACCTGAGGCCAGCAACCGGTGGTGCGCGTCGAGCTGCGACTGCGCGTAGAGGCCACCGCCGGTGTAGTCGAGGTAGGCGTGCCCCAGCTGGTCGAGGCGCGCGTAGTCGGTCGCGCGCAGGGTGGCGAGTCGCCGCAGTGCCGATGGATCCATGAAGGTGAACTCCCGGGTCGTGGTCGCTTTCAAACACCCAACACCATACAGTCACCGCGCCGTTTGATGCATCTCCCGAAGCAGATGTTGCATGTCTGCAAACTCTGTCGAATCCGGGCCGCCCAGAGCGTCGGCTTCACTAGAATGCACCACATCGTGAGATGACGTGGCGGATCGGACGTATGCGGAGGGATGTCACCGGTGCAGGGCAATCTTTTCGTGGTATCCAGGCTTGGCCAGGTGCGAAACGCGCAGACGCTCATACGCCAGGAGGGTGCACGGGACAACCATCTCGCCGTGCTGCAGACAGCGGCCAACCCGCTGCTCACCGCCACGATCAGCGCACACATCGACCCTGCGGCGTTCGAAGAGATCGTCCACGTGACCCAGCCCGACCAGCCGCTCAAGCAGGGCCGCCACAAGAACCGGATCATCTACGAGCAGATCGAGGAGTTGCTCGTGCGCATGTCCGACAAGGGCGTTCGCAATCTGTTCCTGTGCAACGTGGACGCGTACTACAGCCTCTTCGAACGCGTCATCGAGCACCGCGAGCTGCCACTGACCCTCAACTTGCTCGAAGAGGGGCTGGGCACGTACGCGAACCTTGGCGAGCGTGTCTACACCAAAGACATGAGCGTGCACCGAGAAGACGTCGTTCTTCGAGCGCGAAACGCCGGGCGAGCGTGGAGTCAGGCGATTCGCGCCTCGCTGATACTGATCGCAACCACACTGTCGTGGATCTTCAGAGTCGACC
>CAYXQU010000035.1:0-12469 GCA_964467305.1 uncultured Eubacteriales bacterium | reverse complement strand
CGGCCGAGTTGACCAGGATGTCGGGCACGAAGCCCTGCTCCTCGAGCGCGCCGAAGGCGGCCTTGGTGGAGTCATACGACGACAGGTTGGCGCTGTAGCTGCCCACCTTCTGCCCGGGACCTGTCGCAAGTGTGGTGAGCTGTGCGAGTGCGACATCGAGCTTGGCCGGGTCGCGCGCGATGATCGCGACGTTGGCTCCACGGCGCACGAGTGCTCGTGCCGCAGCCAGACCTATGCCGCTGGATCCACCGGTGACGATGGCGGTGACACCCGGTGCCACCTCGAGGGGCCTCACCGTTCGACCTCCACAGACTCAGTGGCCTCGCCGCCATCAACGGCGGCGTTTGCGCCGGAATCATCGACAGCCGGGCCGGACTCCTCAGCGGTTTCGGCGGCTTCCCGTGCTTGCTCGACGAAGGGCTTCATCAGTTCGGCTGCGGTGATCTGCTCGCCCCCCGCGAGGCGCTCCAGCAGCTCCGGTGCACCGGCGGCCTCAAGGGCCTGAGCACGGATATCGGCATCGTCGATCAGCTCGAACGCGATCGCGCGCGATTCGCCTACGAGCTTGGCGTAGTCGCCCCACTCGGGCCCGTACTCCTCTGTGAGCAGCGCCTTGAGCTGGCGCGCAAGCCCGGGCGCGAACCCGCCCGTGGAGATGGCGATCTGGAGGGGTTCTCGGTTGACGACCGCAGGGACCACGAAACTGCACATCTCCGGAGCACCCTGTACGTTGAGCGGGCAACCCGCGCCCTCCGCCTCGGCGTGAACCCCTGCGCGAACCGTGGGGTCCGTGGAGACGCACACAGCGATGGTCGCACCGAGCAGGTCGCCGCGCTGGTACTCGCGATGCTCGACGGTAAGGTCGCCTTCGGCCTCCGCGGCGAGCAGTTCCGGTCCCGGGTCGGCGCTGATGACGGTGACATCGGCACCGTAGCGCTTGAGCTGCTTCGCCTTCTTGAGCGCTGCGGTTCCACCACCCACGACGATCGCCAGGCGAGCATTGAGATCGAGGAACACCGGGTAGTGCCTGCTGGCGGGCTCCCCCATGGCCGCGACCTACAGACCGAAGAGGTGGAAGCCCACCGGAAGAGTCCGCGCGAGTACGGCGAGTACCACGACGAAGAACGCGCCCGCGATCGCGACCCATGCGGCGAAGCGGCTCGAGATGTCTGCTCGGTAGACGATGGCCAGGTAGGCCGCGTAGGTGAACAACACGAGACCCGACATCATGATGCGCGGGTCGATCCACCAGCCCTGCACGTCGACCTGGACAGCACGCACGATGCCCAACAGCAGGCCCGCTGCGTAGACGGGATAGGCGAGCGCGATCGCTCGGCGACCCACGTTCTGCAGCGTGGCCAGCGAAGGCAAGCGGCGGCTCAGGCGGCTGGTCTTGTGGCGCTTGAGCTGCGAGCCCTGGAACAGGTACAGGCCGTTTGAGACCGCACCGAACATGAAGCCGGCGTTGGCGAAGACGATCAGGGCCACATGGAAGCCCACGTACCAGCTGTCGAGCTGGCTCGCGACGGCGGGATCGCCAACGATCTCACCGGCACCCCCCACCCCAACAAGCTGCGCGGTGACCATGAGAACGACCGAGACCGGCACGAGAAACGCTCCGTAGGCACGGATGCGGATCAGGTGCTCCATGATGAAGTACAGCAAGACGAGCGCCCATGATGCGAGCACCAGCTGGTTGGCCCCGGTGAGCGGCGTGCCGTCGTTGGCCACCGAGTTCGCGCCGATGGACACCGTCTGCATCAAGAAGCCCGCGCCGGTCGCAAACCGCGCATACCAGCTGACCTTCTGTCGCCTAAGGACGAACTGGTAGGCGTAGAGGACCGTCGCCGCCACGTAGAGCGCGAACGCGAACCAGAACGTCACGAGTGATAGCTGCTCCACCTGAGCGCCGGCCCCTTCTGAGTCGATAGGACGAATCGGCCACGGACACAGGATCCGTCACCTTCAGTATACGGCTCCCGTTGCCGAGAGCCACGCGATAACGATCAGGCGGTACCGCCGCGGCGTGCGATCGAGGACTCGAGCACATCGATCTGCTTCTCAAGGGCGGTGACCTTGCGCAGGCCGAACGCGATGTAGACCATCAGGCCAAGCCACAGCAGGAAGTACGCGGCGATGACGTAGGGCGCCGCGCCCAGCACGGTGCGGTAGATCTCGACAAGTACGGGATCCATGACTCCTCGCTTTCTCTACGTCAGCCCTCAAGGGCGGACTTGAGTTCTTCGACACGTTCGGCTGCGAACTCCTGGCGCAACCGCAGGCGGAACATGACCCACGCGACCATGAGCATCCCGAACAGTCCCATCAGGAACGCCGTGAGCTGCAGGCCGGTGAGGCCACCACCCGATCGCAGTACCACCGGGTGCACGGAGCTGGGTATCAGCCGCGTGATCATGAACGAGATCGGGGCATCGAGGAAGGCGATGATGCCGAAGACCGCCGCGTAAGTGGCGCGCCTCTCCTCGTCTTCGATCGAGTTACGCAAGACGAAGTAGGCGACCACGAGCAGGGTCATGATGAAGTAGGTGGTCAGCCGCGGCTCCCACACCCACCACGTCCCCCATTCGAACCGAGTCCAGATGTCTCCGGTGATCATCGTGAGGACGACGAACATCAGCGTCACCTCGGTCGCGATCTTGGCCCGCGTGTCGTACTTCTTGTCCTTGGTCATCAGGAACCTGACGCCGTAGAACGCGGTGAAGAAGAACACGAGGAAGCTCGCGATAGCCACCGGTACGTGGAAGAAGAATATCTTCTGGCTGAACAGCAGCTGATTGCTGATGGCCACTCCGTTGATGACCGCGGTCCCGCCCACACCTGCGCCCAGCACGAGCGGGGTGTACAGGAACGCGAGCACGAAGTCGGTCAGAGTCAACACCGCGCCCACTGCCAGCATCAGGTAAAGCCATGTGTTCTCGGTCAGTCCGAGGAGACTACGCCTCACGATCCGCTCCTTCAGTTCGTCGCCACAGGGCCACTAGGCCCCGATGATGAACTCATACAGTGCATAGGCCGCGAGGAGCATTATCCCATCGTAGCCCGCACCCAGCGCCATGGAACGCCAGTAGATCTCCACCCAACCGCTGTCGAAGACCGCGTCGCCCATGACGACACCGGTCGAGGCCCCTACACACGCGTAGAGCAGCGGGAACATGATCGGGATGAACAGCACCGCCAAGATGAAGTCTTTGCCTTTGGTGTTCACCGACATGGTCGCAAGCATCGTGCCCATTCCGGCGATTCCCACAGAACCCACGAGCAAAGTGAGAATGAGCATCCAGACCGGACCCGCCAGATCGACGTCGGCCAGGAAGAAGAAGTAGAACATGGGCACGATGATCACCTGCACGATCAACAAGAAGAGCAGGTTTCCCACCGCCTTGCCAAAGAAGATGACCGGCCGGTCGATGGGCGACAGCAGCAGTGCATCGAGGCACCCCTGGTCCTTCTCGTGCACCAGCGAGCGATTGAGCCCCAGCAACGACGTGAAGATGATCGCGAGCCACAGCAGTCCGGCTGCGATGTAGCCAACGTCGAACTTCGAACCCGCCTGCGCGAGTGCCAAGTAATAGACCACCAGCACGAGCAGGGCGTACAGACCCATTGAAGTGAGCATCTCTTTGGTGCGCAGCTCCATGACGATATCTTTGCGCAAGATGGCCTGGAACTGGCGCCATGATGACATCCGCGTGCTCTTTGCGACTGATGCCGACACCGGTTACGCCACCCCCAGACCAACGGTGGAGCGGTACGTCGCCGCGAACTCGTCCTCGTCGATGAACTCTTTGTCCTGGAACAAGACGATCTTGCCTTTCGCGAGGATGAGCGCGTGACTGCACAGCTCGAGGCCCTTCGCGAGGTCGTGACTGACCATGACGAAGGTGTGCTGGTCGCGGATGGACGCGATCAGCCCGTCGAGGATATCCATGGCGTGTGGATCGAGACCGGAGTACGGCTCGTCGAGGAAGATGACCTCAGGCTCGTGGAGGAGCGACCGGGCGATGGAGAGCCGCTGGATCATGCCACGGGAGAACGTCCGCACCAGATCGAGCCGACGATGGTCGAGCTCGACCGCTGTCAGCAGCTCGCGGACGCGATCCTTGGGATTCTCAAGGCAGTACAGCTCGGCGAAGAACTCGAGGTTCTCCTCGGCAGAAAGGTCAGGGTAGAGCAGCGGGTTGTGCGAGATGAAGCCGATGCGCTCGCGCAGCTCGACCGCGTCCTCGACAACGTTGAGCCCCAGGACCCGCGCCTCGCCCTTCGACGCCACCGTCAGGGTGGACAGCACCTTGAGCATGGTGGTCTTCCCCGCCCCGTTGGGGCCGAAGATGGAGAGAAACGCCCCCTTGGGAAGCTCAAAGCTCACCTGATCCAGGGCTTTGCGCGCGCCGAAGGTCCGGGACAGCTCCCGGACCTCCAGTGCGAGTTCTGCGTTCACAACGTCAGTTGAGACCATTACCTACTTCTTGCTCTTCTTCTTCGTGGGTGCAGCCTCCACAACGGCGAGCTGCGGCTGCTTCTTGGGCCATGCCGCAAGGGTGGAGCCCACGAGCAGCAGACCGAAGCCGGCCCACGCGAACCAGATCAACGGGTTGATCTTGACGTTCACAGAGAGCTGTTCAACGCCCTCGGCGCTGGTCTGATTGCCTTCCCAGACCACGAAGATATCTCGCAGCGGCTCGAACTGCACGGATGCATCGAGCCGAGTCTGGCCCTGACGGGCGAACTGGGTGAGGCCGGGGCGGGTCACGCCCAGCGACTTGCCGTCACGCTGCACCTCGAACAGGGCCTGCGAGACGATGTCGCCGTTGCTGAGCTGCTCTTCCTCGATGCCCTGGAACACGAAGTTGTAGTTGGAGACCTGGAACGACTCTCCGGCGGTGTTGTCAATCAGAACGCGAACGTCCTTCACGTACATCGAAGAGCCCACCAGGCCGATCATGATGATGCCCATCGCGATGTGAGCGATGTAGCCACCGGACTGCGTGCGCGACTTGAGCAAGATGTCACCCATAGCGCTGAAGAAGCTCTGACCACGAGCCTGCGCGCGCTTGCGAGCACCGGTGATGAACATCGAGCCGGTGGTCGAGATGAGCAGCGAGGCAGCGAGCAGCCCCAGCAGTGCGATGGCGCTGTAGACAGCCTCGGGGCCAAACGCCTTGAGGTTCGCGGCGAACTTGCCGCCCTCGGCCATCATCGCGGCGTAGTGCGGACGCAGGTTCGCGTACCACTCCCATACGAGCAGCGCGAAGATCACGCCGGTCGACACGAGCGGCCACTTGACCCGAGACCAGAACGTCGCCTTATCGGTGGCACGCCACGCGAGCAGCGGGCACACCGCGATGATGAAGGCGTAGAAGACGCCGATGGGGCGCGCCAGCAGGTCATAGGAGAGCGCACCAATCGACTGCTTGCCGAACGGCAGCCAGGTGGGAAGCGCCGAGCTGACCGTCATATAGGCCACGAGCAGCGCAGCCACGAGCATGATCAGGTTGTTGAAGTAGTACGCCGCCTCGCGGCTCGTGAGCGATTCGAACTCGTCGTTGCCGGCGAACGAATCCCACCTGAGCCACAGACCGATCGCGGCAGCCAGCAAGGAACCCACGATCATGAACAGGAAGAACACGAGCGACACGATGTCGGGCGCGAACGCGTGCACGGACTGGACGATGCCCGAGCGGGTGATGAACGTGCCCAAGATGACCAGCGCGAAGGTGAACGCCGCCATCATGATGGTCCAGCGTTTGAACCCGTCACGACGCCGGTAGATCGTGAAGCTGTGGATCAGGCCGACGCCCGTGAGCCACGGCAGCAGCGAAGCGTTCTCGACCGGGTCCCATGCCCAGTAGCCACCCCAGCCAAGAACCACGTACGCCCATACCGAGCCCAGACCGATGCCGGCTCCCAGGAAGATCCACGAGAACACGGTGATGCGGTCGACGATCTCGATCCAGCGCTTCGAGGGATCGTTGACGATCAACGCGGCGATAGCGAAACCGAACGGGATCGTGAGACCCGCGTAGCCGATGAAGAGCGTGGGCGGGTGGAGAATCATCGCCCAGTGCTGGAGCAGCGGATTCATACCCCAGTTCGCGGCCTGGCCCACAAGCTCACCGGTCGCACCGATGTACTCGGCCGGAGTCGCCTTGAAGGGCTGGTTCTCGTTGGAGAAGATCATCGCTCCGGTGAACAGTCCCAAGACGATGTTGCTCACCATCAGGCCCATGTTCGACAGCGAGTCGGTGACCTCCATGCGCTTGTACGCGACGTAGGAGGTGAAGACGGCGACAAGCCACGTCCAGAACAGCAGCGAACCTTCTCGGCCCGCCCACACACCGGACAGGTCGTAGAGCCACGCCAGAGACGAGACGTCGGTGGAGTGGTTCTGAGCGACGTACATGATCGAGTAGTCGCTACGCATGAAGGCGAAGATGACGATGAGGACGGAGACCGTCAGTGAAGCCAGCGCCGCGAACGTGGCGATGTAGCCAACGTTGGTGGCACTTTCTCCATCGCGCTCACCCAGCTTCCGCCCGAAGAGCAGCGCACCCACCGATGCGACGACCGCGAGGAGCGCGATCCACAGAGTTACCTGACCCAACCCGACCATACGGACTCCCTTGTCTGTTAACGTCGGTCACAAGAGCACCCCGACCTCCTGGTCGGGGTGCTCGGTGATGTCTACTGCTCGGCTGCGTCCAGCGCGACCTCGGTCGCCACGAACAGGCCGTCTTCCTCGATCGCTCCGGTGATGATCACCTTCGAGCCATCGGTCATACCACTGGGCAGTGCGCCCTCGAAGACCACGCCCACCTCGACGCCGCCGTTGGCGTCGTTGGTCACCGCGAAGCGCTGCTCCCCGCCCGGCGGAACGATCGTGCCGGCCTTCACGTAACCCACGGCCTTGACGGTGGTGCCCACCATCGACTCGCCGCTACCCACCAAGTCGCCAACCGGAAGCGCACCGGTCGCGGACTCGTACTTCGACGGGCACTTCGTGATCATCTCATCGGCTTCGATGGTGCCGTCGGCCGAGATCTCACCGGTCACGATCGCCGTCACGCCGTCACCGAACGTCGCCGGCACGGCACCGTTGTAGACGACCTTGACCGTTGGGCCTTCGTCGTTGGTGTCGTCCTCGCCCTTGATCGTGAAGCGCATGGGGTTGCTACGACGATCCCACGACCCCGAGACCACCGCGCCGCCAACCTTCACGCGCTCGCTGGCCAGTGAGGCGTCGCCGGCGATCTCATCGACAGTCTTGTAATACGCGGTGCCACCCTGGTTGCCGATGCTGGCAAAGATGGCCACGATCACCAGCAGCACGATTGCCGTGACACCGATGAGCCTGTTACGGGCCCGCTTGTTCACTCGCGATCACTCCCTCGCACGCGACGGCCTTATGACCTTGCGCACACGTGGGTACGGGGGGTGCTGAGCGCCGAAGGGCGCGAAGTTCACACCGCCTGCCGACCCGCCTGCCTGAACACTCGAATAGTAGCACCGCCCGGCCAGATGTCACAACGCCTGACACCCCAGTTCGGCGGGGCATTTTCAGGTCGCTTCATGCAATTGTTGTGCCGTTCGATGCCCTATGACACACCATTCTCACCACGTTACAAGGCCCGTGGACGCCAGCACCTGCTTGATCTGCTCCTCGCTGGTTGAGGACTCGCAGTACTCGACGGTCATGCGGCTCTCGGCGATGTAGAGCGTCACATTGCCCACGCTCTCGACGCCTGCCAGCGAATCGACGAGTTTGTCGCCTTGCTTCGCGAGATCGACTCCGGCAGCCGGCGTGAGCTGAAGATTCGAACTGGTGCACGCGCCCACGCCCGGATAGTTGGCCGTGAAGGTTCCGTCTACCGATTGGGGCTTGTTCGCCTGCCCCACGACGAGAAACGCGATCACCGCCACCGCAAGTCCGCCCACAACGATCACTATCGGGGCCTTACTGCGGCGGCGCGGCTCGTCGTCACCTGCGTCGACCGTCACGTCTGCTTCATTGGCGTCGGCTTCGGTACGGGCGTCTTCCGCCACCGAGGAGGTGCGGGCGGCAGGTCGCTCGGGGTTCTCGGCGGGCCGAGACTTGGCGGCGAGCTTGGCGGAGATCTTGATAGCGATGGTCGCACCGGCCGCCACGACGACAAGCAGCAAGATGATCGGTAGCACCACGCTCGAGACCGGATCCGGAGCGGCCGCCTGGGCGGGAACCTGCGCGGGTGCCTCGTAGGAGAAAGCCACCGAGATGGGATCGCCACTCTTCACGTCGTTCATGGTGGTGGAGTAGTAGCTGTAGCCCTCAGGGCCGGGGGTGATCTGGGCGCCGGTCTGGGGCCGCACGATGCGCGAGCCCTGCGGTATGCGCACGCCCACGCGAACCTCAGGAATGTCCTGGTTCGCGGCCAGCGAGAGTACCGGCGAGATGGTCGCGCCATCTGCGATCGCGGGCGGGATGTTCACCTCGAGCTGACCGATACGGGACTTGGCCAAAGTGAAGCTGTAGACGTCGACCCCGTCGCTTGTGCTCTTCGCGGCCTCGACCGAAGGATCGTCGGCCACCGCCCCGCCAAGGATCTCGCCGACCCAGGAAAGCTGCGCGCCTGCGGGGACCGCGAGCGTGACATCTGCGGGTAGCGCGACATCCTCGGGCAGTGAGCCACTGACGATGAGCACGGCCTGACCCTGCTCGTCGTGAAGGACGTATTCGACAAGTTCCCACTTCGCCTCTTGGGCGAGGGCGGGTACCGCCATGGCGGCGGACACGATGACTGCGGCGAAGAACGCTGCCGCTGTGCGCGCGAAAGGCATCACTGACTCCTGACGTGAAACGGTCGGATGGGGTGGACGACGCCGGCATGAGGCGTCGCGGTCATCCGCGCGTCAGATCAGGAGAGGTGCGGGGCGCGTTGAGAGCAGCGCGTCGGGTGGTGCGATGGTCGTGACGGGACGAACCGACAACGCAATCGGTAGCGACACGATGACACGCGTCGCGCTCACCATCCGGTCGAAGATGCGTGCCACTGTGCGCCGGAACCGGTCAGCACGGTCGACCCGCGACAGGCACCCGTGGCCACACGACTCGCACAGACCCTCACCACAGACCATGAGGACCACAAGTGCGGCCAGCACAAAGGCGACCACAGCGGCGTATCGGAGGATGGTGTTCATGCGGGCTACCGTAGCAGAGAGAGTGCCACCTGAGAGCCTCGGTCTCGTGTGGATTTCACGATGATTGCAGCCAGCGGGCGTCCGGGACGAACCCCGTCGACTTCAGCAGCTCGAGATAGCGCTGGGGCGCAAGCGCCTCGCTCGCTCCGTCCACGGCGATCATCGTCGCCTCGATGACGTTGGTTCCGAAGGTCCTGCCTTCGAGCCGAGGAGTGCTCGTCACGAGCAACTCAACGCCGCGCGAGCGGAGGAACTCCACGTCTTGCTCGGTGGTGGTGTTGGTGATCACCCACTTGCCGCGCATGTCCTCGGGCATGTACTTGCGCACGTACTTGTAGTCGCCGGCGACGATGTCTGAGTCGCGGTAGAGCTGGGCGTGCTTGGATTCCTTCTCGACCGCGGTCTCGTGATCGGCTTCGGCGGGGTACAGCCAGCTGAACGGCATCTGGGCGGCGATAGGTGCGATGGTCCGTATCACGCCCACGAGCGTGGACGTGCGGTGAATCATGATGGGGATGTCGAGTGCGTAGAGCAGGTCGCCGTAGGACATCTCGCAGCCGGCATCGGCGAGCGCCATCGACAGGCCCCAGCGGTCGACAGCCGACGTGACCAGCACGCGCTTGCCCGCCAGATCGAGGCCCAGGTCATCGCGCATGAAGCGCACGACGTCGGCCTCAACAGCCCCTTTGAGGCCCGTGCCATCGACGATCGGGGTGATGCGGACCGCGTCGCGGAAGCGGCGTCCTTCTCGGAAGTAGAAGTCGCGGCCGGCGGCGTGCAAGAACATGTCGACGCCGCCCAGACCTAACGCGTTGATCGTGCCGTCGAGTTCGCGCAGGCGCTGTTCGGCGGCGTCCATGTCGCCGTCGGTGCCCTCACGCGAGATGCGGAACAACTCGCCGAACAACTCCACCTCGACCAGGTGATCGCGCTTCGAGGAGCCAATGCTCACGCTGACTACTTCTTTGATTGTGTCCACCTTCCGGCGAGGTCCGATGCGGCGTCTTTGAGCGCCGCTCCCATGGTGCCTGTGCGCCCGCCACCCAAAGGTGGCGCAGCCATGACCGCCGACAAGACCCGGTCGAGTTCCTCGATGTCCACGTGCTTGTCTTCTCGGAGCGGGCTGTGCCCAAGCGGCATCCCAACGACTTCGGTGCCCAGGATGCGTTCGATGGTCCTGATGCGCCAGTCGCTGGCCATGAGCACGAGCGTGTCGAAGTCACGCAACACCGAAAGCGTCTCGAGCAGCTGGTTGAACACCTCGGAAGGAGAGCCTGACTCGATCGACTCGCGCTCGGACTGGCTCACGACGAGCGTGAAGTCCACGGCATGGCGCTCGGCAAGCTCGCGCACCTCTTCGGTGTTGGCGACCGGGAACCCCACCAGTGCAACGCGCGGACCGCGCCTGACCTCGCCCAGCGTCTCGAGAAACGACACGAAGCTGCGCTGCACACCCGCGTGGCGCGCCGCCTCTTCCTGCGTCGCTCCGGCAGCGCGGTCGCCAAGGATGCCGTCAAGCGCCTCAAGCAGCTTGTCTCGGCTCACGACCTTGTCGCCGATCCGGATGAGTTCCATTAGCGCGACCTCTCGGTGTACACACATGTGTGCACACCGAGTATACGCGACCGGGGCAGACTAGCGGTTGCGGTCCCGGATGATTCGCAGGCCGGTGAGCGTCAGGTCGACATCGACGTGGTCGACGGTGTCGCACAGCGAGGACATGCGCGGCGCCAGGCCGCCGGTGGCCACGACCGTGGTGCGGGTTCCCAGCTCATCCCAGACCCGGCGCACGAGCCCGTCGACCATCGCGGCTTCACCCAGCATGAGCCCCGCCTGCACGCTCGCGCGGGTGTTGGTTCCTATGACTCCGGCAGGCGGTTCGAGATCGACCTTCGAGAGCCGCGCCGCTTTCGAGAACAGCGCCTCCGCGCTCGTCTCCACGCCGGGAGCGATGGCGCCGCCCAGGTACTCCCCTTCAGCCGAGATGACATCGATGGTGGTGGCCGTACCGAAGTCGACCACGACCACCGGTCCGCCGAACGCCTGATACGCGGCGATTCCGTTGACGATGCGGTCGGCGCCCACCTCGTGCGGGTTGTCGTACCGGATGGGCATCCCGGTCTTGAGGCCCGGACCCACGACCTGCGTCTCGCAGCCGCACGAGGCCGTCACGACCTCGGTCCACGCGACCGTCAGCCGGGGCACCACCGAGGAGAGCACGACCTCATCGACGTCGCCCCAGCCCATGCCCGAGATGCCCAGAAGCCCGCTCACCTTCACGCGCAGCTCGTCTGAGGTGAGTGCCGCGTCGGTCGAGATGCGCCAGTGCTCCTTGAGCACGTCGCCATCGAACAGTCCGAGCACGGTTTGGGTGTTTCCCACGTCGACTGCCAGCAACATCGTCGCTTCTCGCCTTCCGAATAGGTACATGACGGCACGGTGACGAGCACGCGAAGCCGGTGGGAGCCGGTGCTATCATCGGCGCGAGTCGCCCGTTGGAGGCGACCACGGCACCTGCTCCAGCTGCCATGATACGCCCGATTCCCTACGGAGGCGCGTCCATGAGCGAGTCTTCCCCCCGCATCCTTGTGGTCGACGACGAGCCGTCGATCACCGAGTTCGTCTCCTACAACCTCAAGAAGGAGGGCTACGAGGTCTTCGTCGCAGAGAACGGTGACGACGCTCTGACCCTCGCTGCCGAGCAACCCTTCGATCTCGTCGTCCTCGATGTCATGCTCCCCGGCATCGACGGCTACGAGGTGTGCCGCCGCCTGCGTCAGAACTCCAGCGTCCCGGTGCTGTTCCTCTCGGCACGCGACACCGAGCTCGACAAGGTGGTGGGTCTCGAGATAGGCGGCGACGACTACCTGGCCAAGCCCTTCGGCGTGCGCGAGCTGTCCGCACGCGTCAAGGCGCTGCTTCGGCGCGTCCAGCCGGGAGCGCACGAGTCCGCGCCGCCGGCCGAGCAGATCACCGCATCCGGAGTGACCCTCGATGAGGCCGCCCACAGCGCTTCGTTCCAAGATGCCCCTATCGACCTCACTCCGCGCGAGTTCGAGTTGCTCGCCTGCCTCATGCGCCACGCCGGCAAGGTGCTCTCGCGCGAACAGCTGCTGCGCGAGGCGTGGGGCTGGGAGTTCCTGGTCGAGACCAAGACCGTGGACACCCACGTCAAGCGGCTGCGCGACAAGCTCGAGGCCGCAGGGGTCGATCCCGCGCTCGTCGAGACGGTGCGCGGCTACGGCTACCGGTTCAAGGTGAGCTGACGAGCGCAGGG
>CAYXQU010000034.1:2929-12475 GCA_964467305.1 uncultured Eubacteriales bacterium | reverse complement strand
ATGAGCACCGGCCACATCACGTCCCACGCGAACTCCATGGCCTGGCGAATCGCCGAGAAGATCGGTGAATCGAGTCTTTCGAGCAGCAGCCAGACGCCCAGTGCGATGAGCGCAATGGCGCCGAACACGCTCCAGTCGTTGCGATCGTGGTTCTCGGACATCAGTGCCTCCTAGTACGTGTCGACCTCGAACGAGCCCAGGCCGGACTTCGCGGTGATGACCCACACCGGGCGGCCGGCGGCCTGCGCGGCATCGAACCCGTTCGAGCGCCATTCGCCCGGCCCGCGCTTACCAATGAGCTCCGACACTTCGAAACCCGTCAGACCGCTGTCTGCATCGATACGTACCTGCGCGTCTTCGGGTACCAGAACCTTCACAGACGCCACGCCGGAATCGATGGTCACCCGGCCCTCGGTTCCCCCTTGTGGCGGATCGCCCAGACGCACGGTGTTGCTGGACACGCCGGTCTTGAGGGCGAACGACTCGACTTCGAGATCCGAGAGGTCCGCATCCAGCGTGGCCACGCCCGAGTCGATGACGATCTCCCATGCGGTCCGGTCGCTGAGCTGGGCCTCGACCCTCGACGCAGGCGCCGATGGCAGCACGCGTATGCTCCCGGACTCCGTCAGCGCGAAGTCCACCTCGGTCTTGGCGCCATCCCGGTCCACCGAGAAGCTCGGATCGCCGAAAGGCGACTCTGACTCGATCTCCACCGTCCTGTCGTCGGTATCTTCGATCCGTATCTCACCTGCACCGGACTTGATCGACAGGCTGGCCCGGCTCGTGGTGACGGGCTCCGAGAAGGTGGCCTTTTCAGAACTTGTCCCCGTCGAGATGGTCATGGGCATACCCGAGACTGACGAGCTCACCGCGAGGCCCAAGGCGACCAGTACCACCAGTGTGCCGGCCACGCGGATCCAGTTCTGGCCCGTCGCCTTGCCCAAGATGCCAAGGCCGGCCGAGATCAGCAGGACAGGCCACATCTGCAAGGCGACCCACCACACGCCCCAAGAGACCCAGCCCGTGGAGTTGCCCAGCAGGATCGCACCAATGGCGACGGTCACCAACCCGTCGAAGAAGCGGTGTACGCTCCACCCATCCGAACCGGGCGTCACGCACTGAACCAGTCCCGGCACGATGACGAACAGTGGCCACATCTGCCAGATGTTCACCTGCCCGGTCACCCGTCCGATCAACATCAGTGCGCCGATCAGGATCAGGATCACCCCGGCTGTGGCCGCTCCGCCACCCCGGCTGTGGTGCTCGGGTGGCGGGGTCACAGTCCCGGTCACCGGCGGACTGGGCGGCGGTGCTGGTGGCGGTGGTGCTGTCTGGGTGGCGTTGGAGCCGTTCTCATCGGTCATCCTCGATCACCTCACCGGAAATCTCTTGGGGCCCTGTGACTCGAAGCCGGGCGATACGCCGTCTGCGCATCGCGGCCACTCTGAACTCGTACCCAGCAAAGAGGAGTCTCTCGCCGGGAACCGGGATGTGACCCAGTTCGGCAAGAAGCCACCCTGCGATCGTCTCGTACTCGTCAGACTCACTCACCGGCAGTCCCAGAGCCAACGCGTCCTCGATAGGAAGCCGACCGTCGAGCATCCAGTCACGGTCGCCAAGTACGGTGACGAAGCGGCGATCGCGGTCGAACTCATCGGCGATCTCTCCCACGACCTCCTCGACGATGTCCTCGACGGTGATGAGGCCGGCGGTACCACCGTACTCGTCCACCACGATCACCGCTTGGTTGCGCTGAGACTGCATCTCGGAGAGCAACGGGAGTATCGCCTTGGTCTCGGGGAAGAACACCGGCTCGCGCATGTGCTTCGTGACGGACTCGTGGGCAGCCCCTTCCGAGATCGGTCCCACGAGATCCTTGAGCAGTGCGATGCCCACGATCCGGTCGCGGTCCTCGTGGAACACCGGAAGCCGAGAGAACCCACTGCGCTGCATGAGCGTGACCGCGGTCTTGACCGTCTCCGTGTCCTCGACAAGCATCATGTCGACGCGCGGGACCATGATCTCGCGCGCCACCGTGTCACCCAGCTCGAAGATCTCGTGGATCATCCGCTTCTCTTCATCGAGAAGCGTGCCCTGCTCGGTCACGAGGAGCTTGATCTCTTCTTCCGAGACACCCGGCCTGCCCGCATCACTCTTCATGCCCATAAGCCTCGACACCAGCGATGTCGACCGCGACAGAAACCACACCACCGGTGCGGCGAACTTGGCGAGCCACGTCACGGGCGCGGCGACCTTGATCGCGACGTTCTCGGCGCGCTGAAGTCCGATGCGCTTGGGGACCAGTTCACCGAAGATCAGCGTCAGGTACGAGATGACCAACGTGACCAACAGCACCGATAACCCGGCCGCGATACCGGAAAGCCACGTCATCCCGAACCCTCGAAGCCACGCCTCAACGGGCTTGGCGATCGACACGGCCGCAGCGGCCGAGGCCAGCATCCCGACCAGGGTGATGCCCACCTGGATGGTCGCGAGCAGGCGCGTGGGGTCGTCGGTGAGCGCGATGGCGGCGCGGGCGCCGGCTGAGCCCTCCTCGGCGCGCTTCTGCAGTGCGGCGCGACGGGCACTGATGAGTGCGATCTCAGCTGCGGCGAAGTACCCGTTCAGGGCGATGAGCATGACGATCAGGGCTGATTCGAGCGCGATGTTGTTCATACCGACTAGGTTACCAGTAAGTCGGGGCCACAAACGGGTCGCCGGTGCGCTTGGCGGACCCCGGGCCGGCTCACATCTCGGAGGAGTGGCGACCTATGCTGTGCAGTACGAGAGCGATCAGCGCGAGCCGCCGGTCCCTGTCCTGACAGGACTCGACGAACTCCGTGACCCTCTCGGCCCGATCCTCGGTGGGGGCGTAGCGGATGAGGCCATCGGTGCACGCAAGGATCCCCTCGCCACACATGAGCATGACTTCGGGTTCGACCTCTTCGGCGCGGCGCCCCAGCCGGGCGGCGAGTGTGTGGGCGTCCAGCTGGCTATCCGGGTTGCGGTGGAAATACACAAGGATGTCCCACGCGAGCAAAGTCCTCACGTGGCGCTCGACGAACGCTATGACCCTGGGCCCAAGGACCCCTTCCAGGTCGTGCACGTTCCGAAACCGCCTTCCCGGGCAGCGGCGAACACAACTTTCAGGAGAAGACCGGCGGGTTCGAACCTGAGAAAACCCGCAGGATAACGAGCATGAACGCCCCTGAATAGTACTGTCAAACGCAGGCAGGGGCAAAATACGCGCCAGAATGAGAAGAGCCTGCAAATCGCAGGCTCTTCGAGTGCACGTCGTGACCGGGACGCGATGTGGGTCGGGCGACTACAAGGAGCAGATCTTCTGCATGCGGGCCGCGAGGAAGTACAGCGCCGCCGCGATAAGCATGGGCAGGATGAAGAAGAAGAACACCGTGCCCCAGACGCCCACTTCCCAGCCCATGACGACGCCGTAGACGACGACTCCGATCGCACCGGCCGCGAGAATCAGCGCAGCGATGTTCTCGTAGAACAATCCGATCACGAAGAGCGCCGCGATCGCCGCAGCGTAGATGAGCGCTCCGCCCAAGGCCTCGGTCAACGGAGCACCCTTGTATGCCCATGCGGTGCCCCACGCCATGAAGACCCAGAAAAGCCCACCCAGCACCACGAAGATGCGGGCGAAGATCCGCTGAGCATTCATCTGCTCTGTCTTGCATGTCTTCGCAAGCAGTTCCATCGCTCGCTCCCTCCCAGAAACGCTCGAATACCACACCTGCACTAGCTATTCTCACATACCCAATTCTATCCAATGCCCCTCGTGGTGGGCCCGAAACGCTCGACAACCCGCCGCTGCTCGCCGACGCCCAGCTCGTCGAGCACCTGCTCCATCGCCCCTACCATCACCGGAGGTCCCGCGACGAAGAAGGTACGGCCGTCGTCTGCCCCCATGTGCGAACGCACAAGTTCGGCGTCGATGAAGCCCCGAGGCCCTGCCCAGCTGGCCGGTGCCTCCTCGAAGACCTCGATGACCGAGACACCAGAGTCACTCATCGCGCGGAGCTCTGCAGCGTAAGGCACGCACTCCGGGCTCCGGTTCCCATAGAAGAGCAGCACCTCGTCGAAGGAGCGGCCGTGCTGCACCGCGTCTCGCAGGATGCTGCGCGCCGGCGTGATTCCCACCCCACCCACAAGGAACGCAGCGGTGGAGACATCCGGGTCGAGCCTGAGCCTTCCACCCGGACCGGTGAAGATCACGTTGTCTGCGGGCTGCAGGCCCCCCAACGCCCGCTTGAAATCCGATTCCGAAAGGCGCGTGGTCACCTCGATCCACGGATCCGCGGGCGCTGAGGCCACCGTCAGGGTTCTGTCTTGCAGGCCTGCAGGCGTCGAGACACCAAGGCGAATCCACTGTCCCGCATGGTAGTCGAAGCCATCGGGTCTTGAGATCCGCAGCGTCGCGATCTCGCCGCATATCTCCAAGCTCTCGACGCTCGATTCGTATCTCGTGGTCACGCAGCCATCCCTTCGTCGACACATGGGAAGATACCCGATGGGTGCTTGCTCATCGGGCTCCCTGCATATCGGCGATGTCATCTGTACCTGCGCGACGAAGGGCGACCATGGACACCACTCGCACCGCACGCGCCTTGCGCACCTTCAGCATCGTGGCGCTCCTTGGCGTCGCGCTGTCGCTCGCAGGCTGCGGTCTGCTCGCCAAGAGCACCGACGCGAACACGGGCGAGACCATCGATCTGGACGCGGTCGAGGTGCGCGAGTATCAGGGCAAGCGGCTCGACTCGGTGGCGGACTTCAGGGAGAACTCGATCAACGGACCCCAGACCGTGGATATGAACTCCTACCGCCTCGACCTCACGGGCGAGGTCGATACGCCCCTGCGGCTGAGCTACGACCAGGTGATCGAGCGCGACACCTACAAGAAGGTGGTGCGGCTCGACTGCGTCGAGGGGTGGAGCGTCAACATCCTATGGGAGGGCGTACGCATCGCCGACCTGCTCGAGGAGGCGGGCTACGACCCCTCGGCCAAGATCGTGATCTTCAGCTGCGAGGACGGCTACACCACGTCACTGCCGCTTGAGACGGTGCTCGAGCGAAACCTGCTGCTCGCATACCGCATGAACGGCATCGACCTGCCCACCGAGAGGGGCTACCCGTTCCAGGTGGTCGCCGAGGACAAGCTGGGCTACAAGTGGGCCAAGTGGGTGACCGGTATCGAGGTGTCCAACGACGCCGACTACAAGGGGTACTGGGAGAGCCGCGGCTACGACAATGACGCGGACATCGCGCCCTAGACGCGTCGCCCGAACGTGCCGGCGTCCCGATTCACCCCGTGCGTCACTTGATCACGAAGAGCAGCACGGCAAGGAAGTGCAGCACGCTGCCGGCGAGTACCCACACGTGCCACACAGCGTGCATGTACTTCACCTGCTTCATCACGTAGAAGACCGTTCCCACCGTGTAGGCGAGCCCGCCCGCGACAAGCAGCCACAACCCCGCGGGGTCGAGATTGGCGATCAGGGGCCTGATCGAGAGCACGACCATCCATCCCATTCCCAGGTAGATGGCGGCCGAGAGCCAGCGAGGCCTGTACGCCCAGAACGCCTCGACCGAGATTCCGGCGATCGCAAGCCCCCAGATGACCCCAAACAGCATCCAGCCGTTCTCACCACGCAGTGTGACCAGGCAAAACGGCGTGTACGTACCGGCAATGAGCAGGTAGATGCCGCAATGGTCGAAGATCTTGAAGAGGTGCTTGACCTTGGGCTGCTGGAAACTGTGGTACAGCGTCGAAGCGGTGTACTCAAGCACGAGCGCGATGCCGAACACGATGGCCGAAGCGAGCTTGAAGCCGTCATCAGCCAGCACGGCGAACGCCACCAAGACCACCAGCGCCGCGACCGAAAGCCCTATGCCCAAGCCGTGGATGATGCTGTTGGCGATCTCTTCACCCAGCGTGTAGTCGCGAACCACGCGCTGCTTGCTACCCAGCGGTTTCGCCGCCATCGAGTCGCTCACTCCTACCCCTCCGTCCGAACATCGGTCTTGTGCTCGGGCATGGCGCACTGCATCGCCCCGTTGAGATAGAAGCACTCGGCGGCAGGATCTCGCACCGTGACGACAAGATCGTGATCCGAGACTCCCGGATCGCGGAAGAGGTGGCGCGCGATCTGGGTGTACATCGCCTCTTTGAGCTCGGGGGAGCGCGGCATCATCGTGACCTCGACGATCGTGAGGCGATCGGTCTTGATGTCGGGCGAGTCGATGTCTTCGACCGGCGTCTCCACGATGCGCTGCATGATGCGGTCGTGCGGCACCCCAAGCGCACTCGCGATGCCCTCACGAACTCCGCGCATGAGCGCCCGCTTGTACGCGGTGGGCTTGCCTGCCTGGATGTCTATGCGCACGATGGGCATGGATACGCGCCTTTCTCGGTCTAAGTGAAACCACTATACCCGCGCACGGCGGAAACGGAGTTGACCTTCCCATGACGGTTGTCCGAACCAAAGTGATCGTTTCCGGGCGCGTCCAGGGCGTCTGGTTCCGAGAGTCCACGCGAAAGATGGCCGAGAAGACCGGTGTGAGCGGCTGGGTGCGCAACCTCGCAAGCGGTGACGTCGAGGCGGTCTTCGAGGGGCCCGAGTCCGCAGTCGCCAACGCGGTCGAATGGGCGCGGCGCGGATCCGAGCATGCGGTCGTCACAGACATCGAGACCCTCACCGAGCAGCCCGAGGGGATCGAGGGTTTCGCGATCCGGCGCTAGGCGTGCGAAGGTTCCTCGGCGAGCTCGATCGCGGCGGCGTCAGGCTTGCGCTGGCCCAACGTGTTGACGAGCACCACGCCTACGATCGCGACGACACCGCCCACGACCTCGAAGGGCAGCGGCACCTCGCCCAGCCATAGCCACGCGATGACCGCTGCGTTGACCGGCTGCAGGTACAGAAACGCCGAGACCCGGCTCGCAGGCATCTTCGACAGGCCGTAGCCCCACAACACGTAGGCGATGGCGCCGGGGAAGATGCCCAGATACACGCCGGACGCAGTCGCTGCGACGGGCGCCTGCTGCATCTGGGAGACAAGCGACGGCGCGAAGACCAGCATGGGTATCGTGCCGGCCCAGATCGCGTACGAGGTGAACTGGGTCGCAGAGTACTTCGCCAGCCCGGGTTTGCTCACCAGGAAGTACAGCGACGTCGAGACGGTGGCGACCAAGATGAGCAGCGCGCCGGGGTCGAGCGACAGGCCGTCGGCCTCCCCCATCGCCACGAGGATGCCACCCGCGAACGACACAGCGATGCCCACCCAGCCCCACGGTGCCAGACGCTCGCCCAGAAAGCGCGTAGCGAGGACCGCCGTGATCACCGGGGACAGCGCGATGAGCACCGCTGCAGCACCCGACTGCACCGTGCGCTCACCGAAGTTCAGGGCGATGTGATAGATGGTGATCCCCAGCAGCCCCGCCAGCACGATGCGCCCCAGATCCTCTTTCGCGGGCAGCTTCATGCGGGTGAACAACGCGTAGACGATCAGCACGGCCGAAGCGGTGCCGAAGCGAAGCAGCGCGAGCTGGGCGGGACCATAGCCGTCGGGTCCCACGACGCCGCCAACGGGAGCCATGCCCGCCCGGATTCCCGGGAACGCGGACGCCCAGAGCAGCAGCGCGATGGTCAGGGCGACCCAGGTCGAAGGTGCGGTTTTCTCGGTAGTCATGGAGCCCATAGTAGACCAGGTCCGCCGCCGAGAGTATCCGAAAAGCGCACGTGAACAGTGCCGATAGGATCTACTCGAGCCGAAGCCGAGGAATCCCGATGGCCAGGCACACGGCTCCGAATCCCAGCAGCAGCGCGGCCGGTAGCAGCACCGCCTCGATCCCCATCCCGCGGGCGACCACGTCTTTGAGCGCGCTCATCGCCCAACCGGTGGGGGTCAGGCGCGCGAGCTGCTGCATGAACGGGCTTGTGACTTCGATGGGCCAGTAACAGCCGCCCAGCATGGCCAGTGCGGTCGACAGCACCGGCACGAGCGCGGACATCTGGCTGCGGGTACGCACGAGTGCCGAGATCATCACGCCCATGCCGGTCGCCGCGACCACAAGCGATCCCAGTACCAGCACCACAGGCAACGGGTCGTGGCCCCACGGCACGTTGAACACCAGCACCCCCAGACCAACGAGCATGGTCGCCTCGGCGCTGGCCACCAGTGCGACTCCCAGCGTCTTGCCGGCGAGCACCTCGGCGCGGCGCACGGGGGCAGAGAGCAGCCGCCGCAAGGTGCCTATCTCGCGCTCCTCCAACACCCCGCCGGCGCTGCCCAGCGCCACCATCATCACGAAGAACACCGTGAAGCCCAGTGAGTACTGCGTGTTGGGCGGAGCCTCGAGTTCGTTGGCGCGCTCGGTCGTCGCGAGTACCACCCGAGACTCCACGTCCACCGGCGGGTCGGGCGACCACAGGTCGTCGGCGTACTCGAACAGCGACGACAACTCGGTGCTGCCTGCGAGTGCACGCGCCGCCACGCGCGCCGCCTGCGCATTGGCGGCCGCTCGCATCGCCGCCCCGTCGACCACCTGAGCGATCGCCTGCGCACTGGTCGACGACGGGTCGCGCAACACGTGGATCCGCGCGGTCTCATCGGCTTCGATGCGCTCGCCGAACCCTGCCGGCACGATCACGGCCACCGAGCTCTCGCCGTCCGCCACAAGCTGCCGGGCCAGCGGCTCACTCACTTGCCGCACCTGGGTGGCGCGCGCATCGTTGACCGCGGCCACGATCGCTGCCGAGTAGACCGTGCGGTCGAGGTCGGCCACGGGCACCACGATCGCGCCCTGACCATTCGCCCCACCAAACGCCGCGCCGAAGACCCATGTGAGCAGCAGCGGCAGAGCCACCAGCGCGACAAGCTCGCTGCGGTCGCGAGCGATCTGCACGAGGTTGAGCCACGCGATGGCGCGGATGCGTCTCATCGGCCCGCCTCCGCCCGCCACACACCAACACCAAAGAGCACCGCGGCGATCGCCACCAGAGCCGCGATGGGGCCCATCACATCGAGGAGCCCCGCGCCCTGCCGCTGGATGTCGAGCCACGCCTCCATGGTCCAGCCGATCACCGAGAGGAACCTGATGGGCTGTAGCCACTCGGGCAGCGCCTGCACGGGGAAGAACGCCCCGCCGATAAGCGCCTGCACCTGCACGACGAGCGGGCCTATGCCTCCGGCTGCGCGCTCTGACTTCGCGAAGGCGGCGATCAGCGTCGCCAGGCCGGTGACCGCGAGCATCTCGGCGGCGGCCACGGCGGTCGTGGCCACCATCGACTCGCCCCACCACACGCCGAAGACGAAGCGGGTGAACACGTACAACACCGCGAACTGCGCCATCCCCAGTACGAAGACCGACAGCATCTTGCCCAAGACGACCACCCAGCGCGGCGTAGGCGTCGACAGCATGCGGTTCATGGTCTGTTCGCGCTTCTCGGTGATCGTTGAGAAGGCCCCGAACATCGAACCGAACATCAGGAACATCGCGACCATCGAGATCCCCACGTAGTCCAAAGC
>CAYXQU010000034.1:0-2919 GCA_964467305.1 uncultured Eubacteriales bacterium | reverse complement strand
AAGCGGTCAGATCCGCCGAGTCGGACTCGGAGTCGATGACCTCGACGCCATCGAGCGCGTCATCCTCGGTGACCACCTCGACCGCGCGCCCCACAAGCGCCCCGGCACCCGACGCCATCGCAGCGGGGTTGCCCCGCGAGACGGTCTGCATGACCGTCTGGACGCTGACCGAGGCCGCCGAGAGCTGCGTGCCCAGCGAGTCGACCACCGACTCCCAGATCGCCGCCGATGTCTCCGAGCCGGGGTCTTTGAGCACGATGAGCTTGGTGTCCGTCCCGCCCGAGACCGCGGTGTCGAATCCCGCCGGGATCACGAGGGCGGCGACCAGGTCGCCGTTGCGAATGAGCTCGCGCGCGGTCTTCTCGGAATGCAGTTCGGTGATGTCGAAGAGACCCTCGAGGCGATCGGTGGTGGTCAGGGCCTCGACAAGGACATCGCTGGGCGGTGCGTCGGCACCCGCTGCGACCGATGCGCCACGCGACAGGTCCACGATCGCGACTTTGATGCCCGCGTCGGACTCGCCGTTGAAGCCGCCGAACGCCGAGCCCAGGATCAAGATGAGCAGCGCAGGCATCGCCAGCAGGATTCCCAGCGCGGTGGGATCCCGCATCCAGATGAGCAGGTCCTTGATCGCGATGTGCCACGACCGGGTCATCAGTCGCGAAGGCCGCGGCCGGTGAGATGCAGAAACACGCTCTCGAGGTCCGGCTCCACCACCTCTATGGAGCGCAGGCGCACCTCTGACGCGGTCACGGCAGCCACCACACCGGGCAAGACGGCCGCGGCGTCCGGAGTCAGCACTTCGAGGTTGGAGCCTGCGAGATCAGCGGAACTCACGCCTTCGACCGCTCGGACAGCGGTGAGCACCGCCTCGAAGCCGTCGTCGGGCTCTTTCTCGGCATGGGCCTCGTCACCCAGAGCGATGCGGATGTGATCCTCGTCGCCCACCAGCGCACGCAGCTCATCGAGCGTTCCCAAAGCGATGACCTTGCCGTGATCGATGATCGCGATGCGGTCGCACAGCGCCTCGACCTCTTCCATGTAGTGGCTGGTGTAGACCACCGTCATGCCCTCGCGGTTGAGTTCGCGCACGGTGTCGAGAATGTGGTTGCGGCTCTGCGGATCGATTCCCACCGTGGGCTCGTCCATGAGCAGAACCTGCGGCCGGTGCAAGATCCCCGCCGCGATGTTGATGCGCCGCTTCATGCCGCCCGAGAACGTCTCGACCTTGACCTTGGCCTTGTCCTCCAGCCCGGCCATCGCCAGTCCGTAGGCGACCGCATCTTCAAGCGCATGGCCGCCCAACCCGTACATCCGTCCCCAGAAGCGCAGGTTCTCGGCGGCGGTGAGAGTGGGGTACAGCGCGATCTCCTGCGGCACTACCCCCAGTGCGGCCCGGACGCCAAGCGAGTCGGTCCGCACGCTGTGGCCGGCGATCGTCGCGTCCCCGGAGTCGGGCGTGAGCAGACACGACACCATCGAGATCGTGGTGGTCTTGCCGGCGCCGTTGGGACCCAGCAGCCCGAAGATCTCGCCTGCCCGGATGGTGAAACTCACCTCGTCGACGGCGACAAGGTCCCCGAAGCGCTTCGACAGCCCGCTCGCTTCCAGCACGATCGCACTTCCAGCTGCTCCGCGGGCGCCCGCCGTTGCCTCGCTGCCCATTCGCCCCCCTGACCACCGATCCGCCGCTCGTGCACATCGTACCCCGTCACTCTGCACGCACGTGCGCACTTCACCGAATGGTGACAGCGGGTATACCCTCGACGTGAGCAAGCGCCCGGGAAGGAAGCGCATCATGCCCGCTATGAGCCGAGCAGACCGGTACCGCAAGATCGTGAGCATCATGATCGACGAGGGTTTCGGGACCTTCGTCGACCAGCTGGGGATGCGCGCACCGTGGATCGCTTCTCTGCGCAAACGCCCTGCAGCCGGCGAAGAGAGCTTCACCCCCGAGCAGCGGGTTCGCCGCGCGTTCGAACGCCTGGGGCCCACCTTCGCCAAGATCGGCCAGATGCTCTCAGTCCGCCCCGACCTCATCCCCGCCTCGTACGCCGAGGAACTCGCAAAGCTGCAAGACGAGATGGCGCCATTCGGCTTCGACCAGGTCAAGCGGGAGATCGAAGAGAGCTTCGCAGCACCTCTGTCCGAGCTGTTCGCCGAGTTCGACGAGAAACCGGCGGCGGCGGCAAGCATCGGGCAGGTGCACTTCGCGACGCTGCCGGACGGAACCCGAGTCGCGGTGAAGGTGCAGCGACCCGGCATCCACGAGGTCATCGAAGCCGATCTCGACATCTTGCGCACGCAGGCCCGCCGCATCCAGGGCCGCACGGATCTGGGACGCCAGTACGACGCCGTGGGACTGGTTGACGAGTTCTCGCGCGCGATCCGCGAAGAATGCGACTACCTCAATGAAGCGAAGAACGCCGAGCGATTGGGCGAGCTGTTCGCCGAAGACCCCGACGTTCACTTCCCTGAAGTCCACTGGGACCTCACCAGCAGCACCGTGCTCACCATGGAGCGCATCGAGGGCTACCCGTTCAACCGCCTTGAGATGCTCGACGCCCACGGAGTGAACCGTCACGAGGCCGCCCGCAAGGGCATCGTGTGCTACTACGAGCAGATCTTCATGCACGGCTTCTACCACGCCGACCCGCATCCCGGGAACCTGTTCGCGCTGCCGGACGGGCGCGTCGCCTTCACCGACTTCGGCCGCTGCGGATACCTCACCGAGAAGGCCAGAAGCCAGGTCGCCGACCTGCTCGTCGCGATCATCGAGCAAGACGCGATACTCGCGACCGACATTCTGCTTGAGGTCAGCGGTGGCGCTGCCAGCGTCGATGTGGTGGGACTGCAAAAGGACGTGGCGGTTCTTGTGGGCAAGTACTACGACCTCGAGCTGCACGAGGTGAACAGCAA
>CAYXQU010000033.1:4674-12495 GCA_964467305.1 uncultured Eubacteriales bacterium | reverse complement strand
ACCCGGTGCGCTCGAGTCCGTGCTGCTCGAGCGTCTGCCGCATGCCGGTGCCGCGAGCGAGGTCGAGCTCGAACCCGATCCCACCGGCCGCGTCCTGCGCGTCATCGTCGCGCCCCTCGAGCACCCCGGGCATCCGGGTCGCACGATCGTCTCGGTGGCCGACATCGCCGAGCGCGCGCGGCTCGACGCGGTGCGACGCGACTTCGTCGCCAACGCGAGCCACGAACTCAAGACCCCCGTCTCAGGCATCCACCTACTTGCCGAGATGGTCGAGACCGCGGCCTCGGATGGCGACATCGAGACGGCTCTGGGCTTCGCGCACCAGATCGAGACCGAGACCGCACGGCTCCAGCGGCTCGTCGCCGACCTGCTCGACCTCTCGCGGCTTGAGACGGCTCCGGCACCCGGGTCGATCGCCGACCTGCGCCTGATCGTCGACAACGCCGTGGTCTCGCATCGGACGTCCGCCCATCGTAAGGGGCTGACGCTGGCGGTCGAGGGTGATCGCGTCCAGGGTGCCGACGTCTTCGTCGCAGCCGACAGCACCGACGTCGCAGTCGCCCTCGATAACCTGCTCGACAACGCGATCGCCTACACCGCACACGGCGGCGTGACGCTGCTGCTGGACGCCGATGAGAGCTGCGTCCGCTTCACCGTGAGCGACACCGGGCCAGGGATCGCGCTCGAACATCAGCCCCGGGTCTTCGAACGGTTCTACCGCGTCGACCAGGGGCGCTCTCGGGACTTCGGTGGAACAGGACTGGGTCTGGCGCTCGTGAGACATGTGGTGGAGCGCAATGGCGGTTCGGTCACCCTGAGCTCGCAGCCGGGCCAGGGCGCCGCGTTCACGGTCTCGCTGCCGCGAGCGACCTAGGCGCTCACAGCCGCTCGGAGCGGGCGTGGCGGTCGATCGTCTCGGCCAGTGCGGCGAACTTGTCGTAGCCGCTGAAGTCCGTCGCCGAGCGCACCTTCGTGGTGCCGAACATCCGCTTGGCCTCCATGAGGTACGCACGCTCGAGTGCCGAGAAGTGCCAGCCGAAGCGACGCCTGAGCCACTCCTGGGCAGCCGTGAGCGGGTTGAGGAGCATGCGGTCGGTGGTCACCCGGTAGGTGATGTCGACGCCGCGCAGGGCGTAGAGATCGTGGAGGAACGCACCGGCGGCCGCCTTGTACTTGTGACCACTCATGATGAACACCGCGTCGTCTCGGCGGTAGCCTTCCTCAAGTAGCCGGTCGAACACCTGACGGCCCTTCTTGGTGAGGTACGGGATGAACACCAGGTCCACCGGCTTGGACGGCCAATCGATCACGCCCTGTCCGGCAGCGCCGATCACCGCGTCGAGCACGCGCGCAGAGGCGTCGGGGGCGATGGGGCTCGGGTGCCGCTGGGCGAACTCCCGGTAGCGCTCGTCCGGCTCGAAGGCGCGATGCCCCGCGAGATGACGCGCGACATCGCCCATGGTGTGCAGCACAGGGAAGGGCAGTTCTTCTCGGCTCACGTGCAATGGAGGCCTCAGGCCACCGGACTCCTCGAGCCCGGTGAACACGATGACCTCGCGCCCGGTCGCGACGAACTCCGGGATGGCATCCGAGTAGTCGGTCACCAGGCTGTCGGCTGCGCTGAGCAGCTCCGAGCGGTCCCAGTGCCGAGGGGCCACACGCACCGAGCGATACGCCGAGAACTCCGTCCATTCGGACACGTCGATCGCCGGTCGCACGACGACCAGGTCTGCCGAAGGGTCGAGAGCGGCGTCGAGCTCGCCCAGGCGATCCTCGAGCTGCATCGCATAGGACTCCGGATCGAGCCGGCGGTGAAGCACCTCGCGGGACTCGATGACGCACACGACCCGGCGGCCATCTGCGCCCACCTCATCACGCAGCCGCTGCCGCAAGTCGGGGTCGCCGAGAACCTCGCTGCGAGGCGACGGCATCACCAGCACGCGACCGCCGTACTGGGGCGACAGCATGAGGTCATCGCTCACGTACCTGACGGCTTGCTCGCTGGGGAACAGCAGGTAGTCGGATTTCAGCGCATCGCCCTGTACCTCGGACAGCGTGCGAAGATCCCCCCGCACTCCGCGGCCGGAGCGCCGAAGCGGTGTTCCCCACGTCGTGTTCAGGTACGTCTGGTCGTCGCGCTTGGTGAAGTAGTTGGGTAGCGGCGCATCGCTCACCACCAGCTGTGCGGTGGCCAGCAGCCGCACGTACGCAGGTGACTCCGTCTCGACGATCGAGGCGGCGATACCGCGCCGCTCCAGCGCGGCTCGCGCACCGGCCGGAGAGGGCGCCGCGACGTGGACACGATGGGTGCCCCTCTCGGCAAGGGCCTTGAGCAGCCGCAACGGCGACCCGTGGGGCACGCTGTCGCCCCCGAAGTGGAACAGCGCCACGCCGGGAGTCACCGCCTTGGTTCTGAACGCCCGCAGGTACAGCAGGCGTATGACCCTCTCGCTTCCGAACCTGCGCAGAAACGCGACGACCGAGGCGTACATGCTGCCAATGCGGTCGAACGCGGCGTGAAGCCTCCACGGGAACAGCACGTAGAGCCGAGCCAGTAGCGCGTGGCGAAGGAACGGCAGGCGCCACGGTTCGGCCCGGTGCTGTAGCCACTCGAGGTGGTCGCGCCAGTCGGGGAAGTAGGAGTCGAGGTGATCGCGCGACAGCGACACGAACTTCTGCTTGATCGCGACACCATCGTAGTTGGGAAGCTCGATGAATCGGTTGTAGACGTGCTTGAGATTGAGCCGGAGCAGCCCGATGTAGACCACCGAGTACCACGGCTTGTCCGCACAGTAGTCGTTCAGGATCGACAGCGAGGTGAACATGTCGAGCTTGCGCGGGCTGTAGGTGTGGGTGATCGAGCCGGCGCGCAGGTACGAGTAGCTGTACAGCGGACGCTGCACCTTCTCGAGCTTGTTGGCCTCGAGCATCACCGAATACGTGAAGGGGATGTCGGCCATGAGCAGCCCCTCGGGGAACCGGATCCCGGTCTCGAGAACCAGGCTGCGGCGGAATATCTTGTTCCACACGAACGGCGCGATGACCGGAATCAGCGCCGGACTCTCAACAAGGCTTCGGCCGAAGTCCCGGTTCCAACCCTGCCTGAAGTAGCGCCGATTGCCCGATTCGAGTTCGACCGCGTGGTAGCCGCACACCACCACGTCGGCGTCGGTCTGCTCAGCACGCTCGATGAGCAGCTCGAACATCTCGGGTTCGATCGCGTCGTCCCCGTCGACGAACCCCAGGTACTCTCCGCGCGCTTCATCGATGGCCATGTTGCGGGCCACCGATGGCCCGGACTGCTCTTGCACAAACGACCTGAACAGCGTCGGGTGACGCGCGACGTACTCGTCGATGACGCGCTGAGTGCCATCGGTCGAACCATCGTTGATGACCAGAACCTCGATTTCGCGAAGTGTCTGTGCCACCAGCCCGTCCAGGCAGCGGGCCAGGTGCTCCTCGAGGTTGTATACGGGAAGGATTACCGAGACCTTGGGTGTCACGACCCTGAAGCCTCCACGAGTCTCGCCGCGATCTGCTTCTTGCGCGACAACACGCCGGGCATCCACGCGACTCCACCCACAAGCTCGATGCCCAACGCCCGCTCGAGCAGC
Organism: uncultured Eubacteriales bacterium; assembly: GCA_964467305.1. Classification (GTDB taxonomy): domain Bacteria; phylum Actinomycetota; class Coriobacteriia; order Anaerosomatales; family PHET01; genus CAVPCY01. The sequence continues at coordinate 8,881 of CAYXQU010000033.1, read as the reverse complement.
CTGGTCTTGCCCACTCCCAGGATCTCTGAGCCCTCGCGCACGATGTCGGTGGCCATGAGCACCACAAGGTCGTAGCGCCGGCTCTCACGCAGCCGCTCCATCTCGGAGCGCACCTCGTCGACATGGTTCCCGAACTCCGTCAAGTCGACGGACTCGTACTGTGCGACGGCGACGACCACGTCGCCAACCCGGTACTCCTTGATGTCGGCGCCCACGACCTTCTTGGCGTCAAACGCGACCGCGGCGCTGCGCGCCCTGAACAGCTCAAGGCCGAACTCGGTGGACTCGACGCCCACGATGGCCGCGAGCCTGGCCGCGGTAGCGCGATCGAACTCGGTGGTGGTGGGCGACTTCAGTAGCACGGTGTCGGTCAGGATCGCGCCAAGCAGTATGCCCGCGATGGGCACAGGCACGGCCACACCCAGCGTCTCGTAGCGCATCGCGACGATCGTCGCGGTCGCTCCCACCGGCAGGTTCAGGAACAAGATGGGGCCGGCGGTCTGGATGTCGCCCACACGGTGGTGGTCGACGATCTCTATCACCTCGGCGTCTTCGATTCCCGGGGCGCTTTGCGACATCTCGTTGTGGTCGACGAGTATCACGCGGCGTCTGATTCCCCGCGCGATGTTGGTGCGAGTCAGGATTCCCGCGCAACGCCCGTCGTCTCCAACCACGACCGCCTCGCGGTGCGAGCTGGCCAGCAGATCCTCGGCCGCTTCGTGCAGCAGCATGTCGGGGCCCACCCTGAGCGCGTCGACCTCCATGAGGTCCCCCACGGCATGAGCGAGCGAGATCAGCCGCGCAGCCGAGTACGAATCCTGGCTCGTGAGGATGAGCGCGGCTCCCCGCTCTGAGGCGAGGCGCACGACCTCATCGGCGGGTCGAGCGCCGGCGGTGACCACGAGGCACGCGACGCCTGCCTCGAGCGCCATGGGCTGGGTGCGCACGCGGTCTCCCACGATGAGCACGTCGCCGGGCTTGACGAGTCTCACGACGGTCTCGGGCTCGGACGCGCCGATAAGCACGCAGCCCTCGATCATCGTGTGGATGTCGCCTGTGAGCAGCTCACCGTCGAGCACCTCCACGAGCCGCTCGACTGTGACCGGCATCTCCGAGAAGCCGGGGATCTCTGTCTCCTCAAGGTAGCGCTCCGCGAGTCTGCGCTGACTCAGCAGCCCCACGACCGCACCGTCCGATCCCACGACCGGCAACGCGCGAACGTCGTGTGTGCGCATGAGGCGACCGGCTTCACGCATCGAGCTCGTGGGCTCGACGGTGATCGCATCCGGTGTCATCACGTCGCTCACGCGAGTGCGTACGTGCTCGATCAGTTCGGGCGGCTCGACACCGAAACGCTCGAAGAGCCATGCGGTCTCGGCCGGCATCGGGCCCAAACGGACCGGCAAGTGGATCTCATCGGTCTCCACGAGGTTCTTGAGATGCGCATACGCCACCGCCGAGCAGACAGAGTCGTTGTCGGGGTTCTTATGGCCGAAGATCAGCACCGGTCTCAATCTCACCACTCCTCAGCCGCTACCTGCCGAACCTGACAACCTTGCGGATAGTCTGGGCGAACCGGTAGGTGCGCGATTGTTTGATCTTCTTGAGCCGCTTCTTGCTCTTCCTGAGTCGACTCTGGGTGTGCGCCAACTGCGCCTCAAGCTCTGCGATCGTGGCCTCGAACTCGGTGGTCCTGGACTCGACCACGCCCTGTAGCGCGGCCAGGTCATTCTCGCATGTCTCAAGAGAGTCGCCCAATCGTCTGGCCCGGGTGACCGAGTCAGCGTCACGGACCAGGATCCGACCAAGCACCAGCGCTTCGGGCGACGATCCGCCGTTGACCACGCGCGCCCGCGTGGACCCCGGAATCTCGCTGTACACATCGATGGCCTGCTGGTACATCTGCGCGCACAGCTTCGATCCCATGGCCATGGTCCGCTGATCGAGGTTGCTGTGCGTCAGGTACCGAAGCATCTCCACACAGGTGACGAAGAAGCCGGCGAAGTGCGCATCGACCTTCGCCATCGTCATGATCGAGTTCTTCCTCACCCTGCGGCGATAGAACACCTTGCGAAGGTACTCGGCGCGCTCGGCTTGGATCCCGCACAAGAACGAGAACAGGTTGTCTTCGTGCAAGATGCCCTCGGGGAACCGCAGCCCGATCGAACGGCAGTACGCGCTTCGCACGAGCACCGACCACACGGCCGGCCTGAGGTCGGCGTTGTCGGCCATCTGGGCCATGAGCTCCCTGCCCGGCATGACCCCCTCATACGAGCGCGAGCGGCGATAGTACGCTTCGAACCGCTTGAACTCGGGTTCGAGTTCCGTGTCGCTGCAAAACGGCGACGCATCGTAGTACAAGACGTCGAGCTCGTTGGCTGACGCCCGGTCGTAGAGCTCTTGCAGCGCGCCGGGAAGCAAGATGTCGTCGTTGTCGACGAAGCACAGGTACTCACCACTCGCGATCGCCAACCCTGCGTTTCGGGCCGCCCCTGGACCGGCGTTGGCCTGCGTGACCACATGAACGCGCTCGTCTCGGGCCGCCCACGCGCTCAGGAGCTGCGGAGATGGGTCGTCCGAGCCGTCGTCGATGCAGACCACTTCGATGTCGTCGAGCGATTGGCCCAAGACGCTCTCAAGGCACTCGTCCAAGTAGAGTTCGGCGTTGAACACCGGGACTATGACGGTCACTTTGGGCATGTGCCGGGCATCACCTTTCTGAGTGTATCCATCGTCGTACCACTATAGCTGCAACACCACGGTCGGTGCTTGTCGGTTCCGCCCGTCGGGGCGTATCGCGTATGCTGTCAAGGCTGATTCGTATGCGGTACCAACGGACAGTACGCCGCCGCCCGCAGGCGCGTCCGCAGCCAGGGGTGCCGTCGACCACATAGAACCACTCACACGGAGGATTTCATGAAGGTTAGCGTTCTGGGTGCCGGATACGTCGGTCTTGTCTCCGGCGTCTGCTTGGCCAAGCTCGGCCACGAGGTCTCGGTGCTCGACGTGAGTGCTGAGCGGGTCGACCTGCTTCGCCGCGGTGGGTCTCCGATCGTGGAACCCGGCCTCGAAGAGCTCATGGCCGAGTGCTCCGAGCGCCTCACCTTCGACATGCCGCCGGCATCGATGGATGACGCTCAGATCGTGATGATCGCCGTGGGAACGCCGTCGACTCCCTACGGCGCGGCGGACCTGAGCTACGTCAGAGCCGCCGTCGAGATGATCGCCGAGCACGCGCAGCCCGGCACCCTCGTCGTCATGAAGTCCACTGTCCCGCCCGGCACCGGGGACAGCCTCATCGACGCCCTGCAGGTGGCCGGCTGCCGGTACGCATCCAATCCTGAGTTCCTGCGAGAGGGTAGCGCGCTTGAGGACTTCTTCGAGACCGATCGCGTCGTGGTGGGCGCGCGCTCACCCGAGGTCTTCGAGACCATGCGCGCGCTCTACAAGGGCGTCGACACCCGGTTCGTGGAGTGCGATATCCCCAGTGCCGAGATGATCAAGTACGCCTCGAACGCGTTTCTCGCGACGAAGATCTCGTTCATCAACGAGATCGCCAACGTCTGCGGCCGTGTGGGCGCGGATATCGATGCGGTCGCAAGCGGCATAGGCATGGATCACCGCATCGGTGCGGCGTTCCTGAAGGCAGGCATCGGGTACGGCGGTTCGTGCTTCCCCAAGGACACGCGTGCGCTGGACTTCCTCGCCATCGCCAACGACTACGATTTTCGCCTGCTCAAAGCGGTCATCGAGGTCAACAGCCGCCAGCGCCTGCTGCCCGTCAAGGAACTCGAGTCGCGGCTGGGGTCGCTGATCGACCGGGATGTCGCCATCTTGGGTATCACCTTCAAGCCGTTCACCGACGACACCCGGGAAGCACCTGCACTCGACATCGCCACCATGTTCAGCACGCACGGCGCGAAGGTCCGAGTGCACGATCCGGAGGGCTCACTGCCGTCACATATCGATGCGGTTCAGCACGATGACGCCTACGCCGCACTCAGAGGCGCTCACGCGGTCGTCGTCGCCGTGGAGTGGCCCGAGTACCTGGAGCTTGACTGGTCGCGCGCGGCCGCCGAGCTCGCCGAAGGCGCGGTCGTGTTCGACGGTCGCAACTGCCTCGAGCGCTCGCGCATCGAAGCGGCGGGGCTGACCTACGTGGGCGTGGGGCGCTAGCGGATCTTGACGATGGGCGCGTAGCCCACGA
>CAYXQU010000033.1:336-4664 GCA_964467305.1 uncultured Eubacteriales bacterium | reverse complement strand
GGTCGACCAGGTCGCCTACCGCGTAGGCCTCGGTCGACTCAGCCGGCTGCCGAGAAGCCCCCGCGCCGGCGCCGGCAGCAGCACCACCCGTGCGCTTCGGGGCACCGGAGCCGAAGACCCGGCCTCCGCCGTCGGTGCCGTGGCCGAAGCTGCCCTTGCGATCGCCACGCTTCTCCCAGCCACCCGCACCGCCGTAGCCGCTCGAGCCCACGCCTGAAGCTTCAACGCACTCACCGGGTATCTCGCCAATGAAGCGGCTGGGCGGGTTGTGCTGGGTGGCGCCGTACAGCGACCGAGAGTGCGCGTGGGTGAGGTAGAGCCTCTCGCGCGCTCGCGTGATCGCTACGTAGGCGAGCCGGCGCTCCTCCTCAAGGCCCTCCGGATCGAACATCGAGTTGCTGTGCGGGAAGATCGACTCCTCGAGTCCGGCGACGAACACCACCGGGTACTCAAGACCTTTGGCCGTGTGCACCGTCATGAGGGTGACGAACTGGTCGGCGCCCTCCTCGATCGAATCGAGATCGGTTCTCAGCGCGAGCCACTCCATGAAGCCGGGCAGATCCGGCTCGTCATGCGCCGCAGCGAACTCCGAGACGACCGTGAAGAACTCGCGGATGTTATCCGCTCGGCCCATCGCCTCATCGGTGCGCTCCGCCTCGTATGCGGCGATCATCCCGGTGCGCTCCACGATCATCTCGACCATGTCGCGCAGGTCGCCGTCGAGCGAGCGCAGCTCGTCGAGAAGCACCGAGAAGGTGTAGAGCGCCCCCCGCGCACGCGCGGCGAGCCAATCCTCCTCGACCGCGGCCCGCAGCGCCGGCTCGAAGCCTACCCCTCGCTCGCGCGCCGTGAACTCGATCTTCTCCACTGTGGAGTCGCCGATGCCGCGCTTGGGCGTGTTGATGATGCGCTTGAGCGCGATCTCATCGGCGGGGTTCACCACGGCCTTGAGGTAGGCCATGACATCGCGGATCTCCGCGCGGTCGAAGAAGCGCGTCCCACCCACGATCTTGTAGGCGATCCCGGCTCGAAGGAGCGCGTCTTCCAGTGTTCGGGACTGCGCGTTGGTGCGGTAGAAGATCGCGTAGTCGTTGTAGGAGCGGCTCTCGCAGCGCTTGATGCGCTCGATCTCGCCGGCGATGAAGCGGGCCTCGTCGCGCTCGTCGCTCGCGAGATAACTGGCGATCTTCTCGCCTTCCGCGTTGCTCGTGAACAGCGACTTGGGCTTGCGGTTGGCGTTGTTGGCGACCACCGCGTTGGCGGCCATGAGGATGCGCGCCGTAGAGCGGTAGTTCTGCTCGAGCTTGACCACCACGGCCTCAGGGTAGTCGTGCTCGAACTCGAGGATGTTGCGGATGTCGGCGCCGCGCCACGAGTAGATCGACTGGTCGTCGTCGCCCACCACCATCAGGTTGCGGTGGGTGGCTGCCAGCAGGTTCGTGATCGAGTACTGGGCGTGGTTGGTGTCCTGGTACTCGTCGACGCTCACGTAGCGAAAGCGCCCCTGGTACGCCGAGAGGACCGCGGGGTTCTCGGCAAGCAGCCGGTGGGCGTTGACGAGCAGGTCGTCGAAGTCCATCGAGTTGGCCTCGAGCAGCCGCGCCTGATAGCGCGGGAACACGCGTGCCGCGGCCTTGTCGATGGGCGTGAACGCCTTGACCGAGAACTGCTCGGGGGTCACCAGCTCGTTCTTGGCACTCGAGATGCGGCCGCGGATCGCATTGATGGGGTAGCGCTTGTCGTCGAGGTCGAGTTCGCGCATGACCTCTTTGCACAGCCGCTTCGAGTCATCGTCGTCGTAGATCGTGAAGTTGCGCGTGTAGCCCAGCAGGTTCGCATCCGCTCGAAGCATCCGCACGCACATCGCGTGAAACGTCGAGACCCACATCGCTTGTGCGCTCCACCGGCCAGGCAACGAGCCCAGCAGCTTGCCCAGCCGATCGCGCATCTCGGCTGCGGCTTTGTTGGTGAAGGTGATGGCGAGGATCTCGTGGGGAGAGACGCCCAGATCGGCCACCAGGTGCGCGATGCGATACGTGAGCACGCGCGTCTTGCCCGAGCCGGCTCCGGCAAGGACCAGCAGCGGGCCCTCGGTGGTCTCCACGGCCTGGCGCTGGGCGGGGTTCAGTGAGCTGAGATCGAGTGTCATAGCCGAGGTAGTGTAGCACGCGAAACGGCGACCCCAGCGCCCGATCTCACTTGCTTTGGGCGCGGTAGCGCTCGAGCTCACGGCGCCACGGCGCATCGAGCGCCTCGTCGGGACTCGATCCGATCCCGTACATCTCAGACAGGCGCTGCCCAAGCCACTTCGAGTACTTCTCGGCACCCACGTTGTTGAGGTGCAGGTCGTCGTAGTAGTCGGTCTGGTAGTCGATGCCCATCTCCCCTACAAGCCGCTGCGTCTCGAGGATCTTGACCGAAGGGTGATCGCGCGCCAGATCGTCCTCGAGACGGGCGATCCACTTGTCGTGCACTGCGACGCGGGTGCTTGGACCCACCACGAGCAACACTTCCGCGCCGCCCTGCTCGGCACTGTCGACAATCGCCTCAAGCATCCGGTAGTTCGTCTCGTAGAGCCCCTCGTCGACGTTCCTGACCTGTGTGGTGACCTCCTGGGGCTCCACGCGCTCGACCTTGCGGTACCCCATGAACAGCGTGGGCGAATGCTCGGCCCACTTGCCCGGACGGAAGTCCTCTCGCTCCAGCTCGGCCCAGCGCGAGTGGAACTGCACGAGCGGCAGGATGTAGCCGGCCCACTCGGTCGCGGGGACCGCATCGTAGAGCGCCCTGAGCTTGCTTGGACCCAGCGGCATCATGGTGTGGTTGGAGCGTTTCTGGTTCTCGTTGAGTGGCAGGTTCGGGATGCTGAACATGTGCAAGTCGAGCACCACCACCTGCGGGCTTTGCGTGCGCAGGGCTTCGTCTAGGTAGTGGCGCGTGGTCGCGAGGCTTTGCTCGGAACCGGACAGGTCGTACGACCTGACCCCCGAGCCCTCCCACAGCACCGCCGGATTGATGTTCGCGTGTACGAGCGACGACCCCAAGAACAGCGCTTCGACCGAGCCGGCGGGCAGCTCGAGGAAGTCACCCCACAGCTCGTCGCGGTCGTGGCGAGCGAACACGACGAACTGGGCCGCGCCCAGAAGCAGCACGAGCCCCGTCAGGAACGCGACGGCCTTGACCGCGAAGGCGAGCCTAGAACTTGAAGTAGACGAAGCTTGCTGCGTCATACGCTCCTCCGTAGTGGCCGAACACCGCGACAGAGAAGATCAGGGCGTAGTAGACGGCCCAGCGGATCACAAGGTGCTGGCGGTTGAAAGCAGCCAGCAGATCGGTTCTCAGTGACAGCCAGTCGGTCAACCAGACAACCCCGGTCGACAGCAGCGCGACCATCAGTTCCGCGAAGGAGAGGCCCTGCTGGACCATCGTGCCATCGCTGAAGATCCACACCGTTGGCACGAACATCCTCGCGGCGATGTAGAGCGCATCTGAGATCGAGTTCGCCCGGAAGAACACCCATGCGAACGTGATGAGCCCAAACGTCATGAGGGTCTGCACGATGCGGTGCCCCACCGTCGTCCGGTCCACCCGCAGCAGCGTCACCAGCCTGTCGCGCACAGGTGCGCTCTTCTCGCCGGCGATCAGGTACAGGCCGTTGAGCGCACCCCACGCGATGAAGCTGAATCCCGCGCCGTGCCACAGTCCCGAGACCAAGAACACCGCCATGGTGTTGACGTCTCTGCGCAGCGCCCCTTTTCGGTTGCCGCCCAGCGGGATGTAGACGTAGTCCTTGAGCCAGTCCATCAGGGTCATGTGCCACCTGCGCCAGAACTCCTTGACGCTGGTGGCGAAGTACGGCGCTGCGAAGTTCTGCGGCAACTCGACGCCGAACAGCCTGGCCGAACCCCTCACGATATCGGTGTATCCCGAGAAGTCGCAGTACAGCTGGATCGCGAAGAATACCGCCGCCACCGAGAAGATGAGGCCCTGCTCGGTTCCCGCGAACTGCCGGGGATCGTCGAAGACCGAGGCGACGAAGACCGCGAGCCTGTCGGCGACCATCAGCTTCTTGAAGAACCCGCCGCCTATGAGCAGCAGCCCCGACTGCGTTCCGGCCGGGTCGAACCGGTGCCGCTCGCGAAGCTGAGGGACGAGCGTCTGGACCCGGGTGATGGGGCCGGCGGTGACGATCGGGAAGAAGACCACGGCCACCGAGAAGTACAGCGGGTTGCGCTCGGCACTCGTCTTTCCTCGGTAGATGTCGACGAGGTAGGCGATCGACTGGAACGTCCAGAACGACACTCCCACAGGCAGGAGCAGCCGGATGG
>CAYXQU010000033.1:0-326 GCA_964467305.1 uncultured Eubacteriales bacterium | reverse complement strand
GTACTTGAAGACGACCAGCGCACCGGCGACTGCGACCACACCCACCGTGAGCAGCAGCTTGGCGGTGCGCCCGGCTGTCTCGCCGTCTCGCCTGGAAGCGTTGATGGCAAGACCCATCGCCCAAGTGAACGCCGTCACCGCTGCAAGAACCCACAGCCACTCCGGCGACAGCACAGCGTAGAACCCGAGGCTGAGCAGCAGGAGCCACGACGCTTTGGTGCGGGCACCGGGCAAGAGGTAGTAGACGATGGTCGCAAGCGCGAGGAACGCCAGATAGACCACACCGCTGAACTGCATCAGACCAGCGAGCCTCTCCAACGGTTCCA
>CAYXQU010000032.1:5258-12829 GCA_964467305.1 uncultured Eubacteriales bacterium | reverse complement strand
CGTCCCAGAAGCGGCTTCGTGACAGCGCGGCTTCGAGCAAGCCGACCGGCGCGGCCGGGCTGGGCGGCGGCTCGATGAGCATGGGTTCCGGCGGCTCCTCGTCCGATGCCGAGATGCCTGAAGCCGAGATCGGCATGGTGAGGCTGTCCGAGGTCGCTGAGATCACACGGGTGTCCGGCGACGGCTCCGTGAGCCGTGCGAACGGACAGGACGCGGTGCTGATCGACGTGGTCAAGACCTCTGAAGGCAACACGGTGGACGTGGCCAAGGCGGTCGTGGCACAGATGGAGGACCTTGAGTCCCAGCTGCCGGCAGGTACCGAGACAACCGTGGTCTACGATGCCAGCAGGGCGATCAACGCCTCGATCAGCGGCATGGTGCGCGAAGGCGCGCTGGGCGCGCTGTTCGCCATCATCATCATCTTGCTGTTCTTGCGCAACTGGCGTGCGACGATCATCGCCGCTGTTTCGATTCCGCTGTCGGTGCTCGTCGCGCTGCTGTTCATAGGCCAGTTCGATGTCACGCTCAACGTCATGACGCTGGGCGGTCTGACGGTGGCGATCGGCCGCGTGGTCGACGACTCCATCGTTGTCATCGAGAACATCTACCGGCACCTCCAAAACGGTGCGCCACGAACGGTCGAGACCGTCCGCACCGCCACCGCCGAGGTCTCCGGCGCGATCACCTGGTCGACGCTGGCCACCGTCGCGGTCTTCGTGCCGCTGGGCATGGTGACCGGGCTCATCGGCAAGATATTCCAACCGTTCGCGCTCACGGTGGGCCTGGCGCTCATGGCGTCGCTGCTCGTCGCGGTGACCGTCGTGCCGCTCATGGCTCGCTGGATGCTGCTGAACCGCCCGGTTCCGGCGGGGCACGTGGACGACGCCCGGACGGCCACCTGGTACCACCGCCTTCTGGAGTGGTCGCTGGGTCACCCGGCCGTGATCTTGGGCAGCGCCGCAGCGCTTCTCGTGGCGTCGCTTGGCCTGGTCCCGCTCATAGGCACCGGCTTCGTGCCCGAGAGTGCCGAGAAGTACCTGAGCATCGAGATCACGCACCCCGAGGGCACCAAGCCCGCGATCACCGATGAGACCGTCCAGGCCGTCGAGCGGATAGTCGACAAGCAAGACGAAGTCGAGTTCTACCAGTCGACGGTGGGTGGCACGGCGAGCTTCAGCATGTCCGGTGGCTCGGGAGGCTCGAACCGAGGCACGATCTTCGTGAAGCTCGACAGCGAGACCGACACCGAGGCGTTGCTGGGCAAGCTGCGCGAGGCAGCCGGGCCGCTCGAGACCGACGGCGTGCAGGTGGAGTTCCAGCGCGTCGACTCGACAGGCGCGAACTCCGAGCTCGAGATCGCGTTGCATGGAACCGACTTTGAGAAGACCCGCGAGGCCGCGGCGATGATCGAGAAGTCGCTGGCGACGCACGAGGGCCTTGAGAACGTTGAGTCGAACCTCTCGGAAGGTGCGATGCAGCTGGTCGTGGATGTCGACCAGGAGAAGGCGAGCGAGTATGGCCTGAACGCCGCCATGGTCGCGGGTTCGGTCCGCGCTTTCGTCGCCGAGCAGGACGTGACCACCCTCAAGGTCGATGGCCAGGAGACCAAGATCGTCTACGCCATGGATACCGGCGAGGGAGACAAAGTCGCCAAAGTACGCAAGCTCAAGCTGGGCACGCCTTTGGGCGAGACGATCAAGCTGTCGAAGATTGCCACCGTCGAGGAGACTACGTCGCCTGTCGCGGTGCTCACGCGCGATGGCGAGCAGTCCGTCTCGGTCACGGGGCGCATCACCGAGCGTGACTCCGGATCGGTCATCAGTGCGGTGCGCGGCGAGATCGAAGCGCTTCAGCTCCCCGAGGGCGTCGAGTGGGAGCTCTCCGGTGCCGCCGAGCAGATGAGCGAGGCATTCACGCAGCTGGGGCTTGCGATGCTCGTGGCGATCGCGGCGGTGTTCCTGGTGCTGATGCTCGCGTTCGGAGAGGCCACGGCCGCGCTCGCGATCATGTTCTCGCTGCCGGTCGCGGTGGTGGGTGGCCTTGTGGGGCTTCTCATCGCCGGTGTGCCGCTCGACGTGCCTGCGATGATCGGTGCGTTGATGCTCATAGGTATCGTCGTCACCAATGCGGTGGTGCTGGTCGAGAGGGTGCAGCAGCGCCAGGCCGAGGGCTTCAGCCGCAAGGAGGCGCTCCTGGATGCCGGCGCGACTCGCGTGCGTCCGATCCTGATGACCGCGGGCACCACGATCATCGCTTTGGTTCCGCTCGCGATCGGCTTCGGTGAGGGAACGCTCATCAGCCAGTCGCTTGCTGTGATCGTGATCGGTGGCCTGACGACCTCGACACTGCTCACGCTGCTTGTGGTGCCGGTCGCCTACAACCTGCTCGAGGGGCTGCGCGAGCGGATCTTCGGCGGCGCGAAGGAACCGCAGCCGGTGGCAGAGTAGCGAACGAGAGCGCAGACCGCCGAGGTCGTCAGACGATATGAAGAAGGGCCCGCATTCGCGGGCCCTTCTCGTCATGCGATTCGCTGTAGCTCGGAATGCCTAGGGCAGACCCTTGAGCAGCAGCTCCCAGCCTTCCTTGCCACCCCACCCGTAGGTGTCGGGGCCGGTGCTGGGGAACGTGGAGTGCGAGTACAGAGCGGCGTTGTCGCCCTGCCAATACGTCGCGTCGCCGTGGCAATCGATACACACGGAGTCGAGGTTCTCGACGGCCGCGTTCTCAAGTGCGCCACTGTCGTTGCGAACGGCCTTGCTCAGAGAACCGGAAGCCTTGTCCTCTGCGACCCAGTACTCCCAAACGCCAGGGCCGGAGTTGGCGGTCAGGTTGCCGCCGTTGGAAGTGCGCGACTCTCCGAACGCCACCGCAGTGCCGTCGAAGTCGATGCCGTACAGCTCGTCCTTGAGCATGTTCGCACCCAGCGTGCGGTGCGGGAAGCTGAAGCCTGCGTCGAGGCACGGATCGCCGATCGTGGTGCCGGCGACGGCGCTCTGACGGATGAAGGACTGCGCGGCGTACGGAGTCATGTTGCTGACGGGCGCGTTGGTCACAGACGTGTAAGCAGCCGAGACGTTACGCACCGCGGCGGTGGGGAAGCCCAGAGCCGGGTCGTTGGGGAACGCGTTGTCGTCACTGTGGCACGTGTAGCAGTTGTTCGCACCCGTGTGGCAGTTGCGGCAGTGCGGACCCTCGTTGTCGTCGGTTCCATTCCCATCGGTACCGATGGGCATCTGGCGTGCTCAATGGCGAGGCTGTGTGTCGTGGCTCGACGCGATGACATAGCCGTCGCCGCCCGAACCCGGCTTGTAGACCTCTGCACGCTGGGTGGATGCACCACCGGTTCCGTCGTGGCAGTCGGTGCAGAACTCGGACTCAGCCAGGAAACCGCCCTGACCATTCACGACCGGTGCGAACGGGTATGCCCCGTCGTTGTCGTTGTTCTGACCGCCGCCGTACTTGCCGTCGGCAGGACCCATAGGCTCAGCCCAGTCGATCTTGAACTTGTTGACACCGTTGGTGGCCAGCGTGTCGTTGTCGGCCACGACGGTGTCGGCGACACCTTCAGCAGCGGTGCTGTGCGGGTCCTTCAGCAGAAGGAAACGCCCATTGGGGAAGATCGGACGGTAGATCAGGCGAGCGCCTGCGCCGTCCGGGTTGCCCCACCACTTGAAGTTGCCGTAGAGCGGGTCGACACCCCACTCGCCGGCGGCGTTGATCACGCCGTCTGCGGACACGTTGCCGATGTACCCGGGGTTGCCGGGAGCGACGACGACGTTGCTGGTACCAAGAGCGCGTCCGGGGTTGCCGAACGTGGTCATGATACGGGCGGAGTTGCCGTGCGGGCTGTGGCAGTCGAAACAGGCGAAGCCCTGAGCAGACGAATAGGCCGGCTTGATGTCGGTCGGCGCCATACCCGTGTAACCCAGAGTGTGTCCGGTGCCCATGCCCATGCTGTCGACCGCTACCGCGACGCCGTCGCTGGTGTCGTCGCCAACGGACTTGTAGTCGTTGTCCATCATGATGTTGATGGTCGAGCCACCGCCGCCGCCATGGCAGTAGTCGCAAGCGGCTTCACGCGAGCTGGCGCGCAGAAGCATGAAGCTTCCGGACGCGTAGTGCGTGGAGTGGCAGTCGGCGCACTTGTTGGTGGTGGTCGTGTATCCACCGTGCGGGCCCGAGAAGTAGCCGGTGGCCCGAGTGTACTGGCCAGGCTCGTTGTAACCCTCGGCCATCGCCGGGGCTGCCGTGATTGCGACGAGTGCAGCAGCGGAGGCGATGATCGCGATGATTCTCTTCATGCGAGCCTCCTTGAGCTGAAGTGTCTTGGAGCTGTCTTTCATATGTAGTCACCTCCCCCCAAGAGCAGTGTCAGCTTCGTTCAGTTTAGTGAATACGTTCACAAGGAAGCAAGCGAAATTAGTTATAGAATTCACGAAATCTACACATAGCTCTAGCATATATCAGCAGGTCAGGGGTTAATCTCAAGAAATCGGGCCACGCCAGCAGCGCTGACGTGGCCCATGACTTCGCTCATGTGTGAACGGACTGGTGCGTGATCACTCCGCCAGGCGGTACTCCTCTTTGACCCACGCATAGTCCTTTCGGGTGGCCGAGGTGAACGCCGCGCACTGCGCCTCGTCACTGCATACGATCAGCTTCCGAGGACGCAGGAAGCGCTTCGGGCCACCGCCGGTCACTGCCTGCTGGAGACGGGCCGTGGCGTCGCCGTCGTCTTGCGGCGCCGGCTCGCCAACGGACACGAAGTACGGCGAGAGATCGACATCGTGCTCGACCACGGCAGAGTACTCCTCGGCGACTTCCGGCAGCACGTGGAGCTTGCGGAAGGCAGACGCCATCAGGCGGAGGCTCTCATCGGCTGCGGCGAGTTCAAGCGCCTCGCGAGTCACGTACACCTTGCGCCGCAGCAAGGGGAGGAGGCCCAGGAGCAGGAGCAGTGGCAGCAGCGCCAGCACCCACGGCTGGCGGCGTACGATGTTGTCCTCTTCGGGCAGAATGAGCCGGACGATCTGAACCCGGTCATTGAACGTGTCGGTGATGGCGAAGCGGTCGCCGCCCAGGTTCGCGATCCCGGTGGGCAGGTTGAAGCGCCCATCGGCGTCGCCCTCGAGCTCCGCGAAGATGTGGAGGATCTCGCCTGATTCGGCATCGAGGACGTTGATCTCATGCCGGAACCCGTCGAGAACGTAGACCCGTCCACGCTCGTCTGTGGTGATGCCTGAGGGAACGGCGAACTCGGTGTCGGGGTCGTCTTGGTAGCGGGGAGGCTCGCCGGTCACCCAGCTCACCGTTGCCGTAGCCTCTCCGGTGAGCTGTACGCGCTGCACGCGGGTGTTGTTGGTGTCGGCGATGATGACATCGGATCCGGTGGGTGCGGGAACCGCGGCACGCGCGTAGTCGAACTGCCCGGGCTCGAAACCTCGAGCGCCCGTCTCGGAGACCGGTTCGCCCTCGCGGGTCAGTACCACCACGGGTCCGAACGTGGTGACCACCAGGTTCTCGTCTTGCACCGTGACCCCGGTCGGGTTGAGGACGGTCCGTTCCCACTGGAACTGGCCGCTCGCGCTGTAACACAGCAGGCGGAGCCTGGCACGATCGACCACGTAGACCTGACCGGTGAGACGGTCGTAGGCCACGCCCAGCGGTGCGAGCAGCTGTCCGCGCTCGATGCCGCTTTCGCCGAAGCGTGCGGTCACGTCTCCGTTGCGGTCGAACCCGATGACGCGGCCATCGTCCTTGAGCGTCACGAAGAACGTGCCGTTGGTGTCAGCGCCCACACCCGTGGGACGTCTGAGATTCTCGCCTTCTGCGGTGTAGATCGTCTTGACATGGACGAGCCCCGCGGCGGTGGGCGAAGCGGTCTGGCCGCTGTCACCACCATCCCCACCTGACAGGTAGAGGTAGAAGCCAACAAGGCCCAGCAGCAAGACCAGCAAGACGGCGAGCAGTATGAGTACGCGGCGGTTCATCACAGACCTTTCAAGCCAGGTGGCGGCTACTGGGGGGTGGCGTCGTGAGGGGATGTGGTCTCGGTCGAAGCGGGCGGCTCGACGCCCAGCGCCTTGAGCCCGTCGATCGCGCGCTGATCACCGGGAAGGAAGCGCAGTGCCTGGCGGTACTGCTCGGTGGCGAGCTCCTTCTTGCCCAGCTCAACGAGGATGTCGCCGTAGAGGATGCGCATGTCTGCCGCGGTGGGTTCGAGCGCGAGTCCCTTGCTGGCGGCATCCTCGGCTGCTTCGAGGTCACCTAGCTCGCGGTGGATCTGGGCGAGCAGGAAGTATGCCTCGGCATCGTTGGGGTCCTTGAGAGCGATCTCCTCTTCGACGAGACCCTGGGCCTTCTCGATCTGACCGTCGCGCACAAGAAGAACCGCGTAGCGGAGCCTGAAGCCGGCCTGTTCCTCGGCGAACTTCACGGCGAGCTCCGCGTGCTTGAAGGCGTCAGCCGTCTTGTCGAGCTCGAACTCAGCCTCGGCCAGCGTCATCAGGACCGCCGGATCCTCGGGGTTCTTCTTGAGCCCGTCGAGCAGCAAGAGGTAGTCGCGCTCGGCGCTCGAGGCGGGCTGGTCCGAGAAGAGCCCGCCGTTGAACAGCAGGACTCCCACAACGGCAAGGAGAAGCACCGCGACGCCCACGAGCGCGTAGACCATGGTGCGGGGGCGCCCGCTGGCGCGGTGGACCCTGGGAAGCTTGGCAGTCACGTGAAAGACCTCATTCGTCATCACCGGAACACATCGTGAAAGAACTAACTATCTGCACGCACTATCACAGGACTCGCTCATGTTCGTCAATGTTCGTCCGAGAATCACCACGGATACCGGGTGTGGCATTTCGCGCAGAAGGCGTAGTCGTTCTTGTCATGGCAGGAGCATCCACCCGGTCCGTTGAGGTTCGCTGCCTCGCCGTGTGCGGGGAACCACAGCGAATAGGAGCCATGGATCGTCCCGGGCTGGTGGCACGCGCACCCTTCGTTCTCGGAGGCTTCTTCGTGACAGCGGGCGCACAGTCTGGGTTCGGCGGCGGACATCCCGGCGTGGCTTCTGACGAAGTCTGAGGGGTGAGGCAGCTCGAGTCCGTGGCAATCGATGCACTGCTGAGTGAGCTGCGCCGAGTGGCAGCCTCCGTCGCACGTCACTGCTATGGGAGTCGCCGCCCCGGCCGGTTCGCTGGCGCGATCCGACGGGTTGTTCGCGTGGCACGTGGGGCAGCCCGAAGGTGCGCGTGAATCGTCATGACAGCCCATGCAGCGCGTCATGGTCTTGCGCCGCACGACGCTCTCGTCCTGGGAAGCGCCGTGGCCCACTTCCCCGTGACACGCGATGCACGCGGTCCCGGCAGCTTCGATCTCCTTGTGGCTGACCCGGACCAGCTGACCCACAACGCCGTCGAGGACGTCGGCATGGCAACCCAGACACCCGCGCGAGTCGACAGTCGATGCCGGCGTCCGGCTTGACCGGGACAGGCGCGCAGCGGCTCCCGCCGCCGAGGCCTGGAGTGCGCCCGCCATCCCGGGGGCCGCATGGCACCCGTAGCACGCCACATCCGCGTGCG
>CAYXQU010000032.1:0-5158 GCA_964467305.1 uncultured Eubacteriales bacterium | reverse complement strand
GCGCCCGCCATCCCGGGGGCCGCATGGCACCCGTAGCACGCCACATCCGCGTGCGCCTCATGTCATGCCACGCGGCACGCCGTCGACTCGTGGCGAGCCGCAGTGCCCGACCACGGCGCTTGATCCGCATCCCGGCCGCCTGCCGGTGCACCCGTGACTCGAGTGCGTCCCAGAGCACCATGATGGCGGTGGCGACGAACAGCAGCAGCAACGAAGCGATGATCGCGAGCAGCATCGCTTCGCGAGGATGTGAGCGCGGGCTACCCAGCACCTCCGGGAGAAAGCGAGTGGAGTTGACTGCCCCGCTCACGAGCCTGTCGAGAATCTGCTGGAGGCGGTCCATCACGAGTCACCCGGCTTGTGACGGAAGTCCACTCCGGGAATCGCGGGATGGGCTGAGCGCAGGTGGCACTCCTGGCAGGTCTGGGCCTCGTGGCACCGCATGCAGCGCGCATCCGAGACGCCCTGGGTGGTAGAGGGGTGGTGCGCCATGAAACCGTCGGGGTGGGGCATCTGCACGCCATGGCAGCGCTCGCACCACGCGGGGTCGTGGCAGGTCTCGCACGAAGCACGCTTCATCGCGCCGATCGCTTCTTCGCCGTGCCCTCGCGCCCATGTCGCGGGGTGAGGTACCGGCGTCCCGTGACAGCGGGTGCAGTAGTCAGCGGGGTGGCAGCTGCGGCAGGTCTCAAGGTCGCCCGAGCCGTGGGTGGTCTGCCACGTGGGGCCGTGGGCGACCTTCCAGGCCGTCGAAGTGTCTCGGCGGTCGGTGGATCCGGCCACGTGGCACAGCCGGCACCCCTCAAGGTTCGAGGCGCTCGTGCGGTGGCACGTGAGGCAGTCATCCATATGCGTCGCCGAGTAGACCCGGTCATCAAGCGTGTGGCCCGTGCCGGCGTGGCACTCGGTGCACGGTGTCGCGGCGAAGTCTGCGTGGCGTACGGCGATCCCGTTCGCGGTCACGGTCTCAGACAGCACGTGGGCGTGGCACGACCGGCAGGTGGAGTCGCTGTGAGCGGCCGAGCCACCCGGGTCGCGACCCACCAGATGAGCCGAGATACGACGGCTCAACGCGAAGCCGTCTGCGGCGATCCCCAGCGGTCCCGGTACTCCGTGGCAGGCCACGCATCCCGTGGAGTCGTGGTCCGAGTCCGCCATCGCCGACTCGTAGACGCGCATCGAGTGGCACGAGACGCAGGTCCGGTCGGCCTGGGCCGCCACACCCAACACGAGCAGCCCGCCCACCCAGACGGCGGCGAGCACCACGGCGCCTGTGAGAAGCTGCCTGATGCCGCGGCGCTGTGCGCGTGGAAGCGCGAGCTTCTCGGTCATGGAGTGCTCACCCCGTGGGCGGCTGCTTCGGCGCGCACCGTGACGCCCTGAGGGTACAGCGCGAGTGCGTCATGGTAGGCCTCCCGGACCTGCTCGGCGGGTGCTCCGGACACGGCAAGCAGGCGTGCCCGCGACAAGGCGAGGTCGTAGGAGCGCGGTTCAAGCCCAAGGCCCCTGTCGAGCGAATCGAGCGCCGGGGCGACCGAGTCGCCCAGGAGGTATGAGGCGGTGTCGGCCAGTCCTACTCGGTAGATGTCGGTGAGCGGGTCCTTGCGCGACGCGGCGACAGATTCGGACTGTGCGATCGCGAAGTCTCCGGCTGCGAACCGGTCGAGGGCTCGACCGTGGTGCGCGTTTGCCACGAGGTACCACGATATGGCGATGAAGGCGACTCCGGACAGCGCGAGCGCGGTGGCCACCAACACGCCTGCCCGGCGTGAGTCGGAGACCTGAGCGGGTCGCGCGCCGTCACTCGCGGCCTGAGAGACAAGGGCGACTCCCATGAGGAACCAGCCCAGTACGTCGGTCTCCACCGACGCCACTCCAAACATCGAGTGGACCGCCCAGACGCTGAGTCCGCCCAGTGCGATGAGGGCCGACGCATCCTTGCGCATGGTGCCCGCCCATGCCCGAGAAAGCGCCAGCGCCAGCAACGCCACGAAAAGCAGCGCGGCAGGCGCACCGGCTTCTGCCGCGTACTGCAGCAGGTAGCTGTGGGCCTGATCGGCACGGGTGTCGGGAGCCTCGGCGCGAGCGTGCTCGATGCTTTGGTACGCCGGGAACTCGTAGAGGAACCGGCCTGGACCGACCCCGGTGACGGGAGACGCAGCTACCATCGTCGCGGTGCTGCGCCAGATATGCAGACGGCTTGCGGCAGAACCTGAGGTCAGTGCCTGAGGCATGAACTTCTGCAGGACCGAAGCACCGCCGAACGCGGTGCCTACGATCAAGGCGAGGATCACCAGTGAGACCGCGATGATCCGCTTGGACGACGCCTGCGCGCGGGTCGCGGCAAGCAGCACGGCCGCCCCGAACAGAATCGCGAGCACGGCGGTTCGCGAGCCCACGGCGGCAGCAGCAGCGCTAGAGACCGCCGCCGCGACGATCATAAGCCAGCGGGCCGGGCCGGGCTTCAGACTCAGCGCGCCTGCACCGCAGATGCCTGCTGCGACTGCGAGCCACGAACCGGCGATCGCTGAGTTGCCGAAGGTGCCTGTTGCGCCGCCCCCGGTCGCAAGCTGAAACATCACGATCGCCGAGATGGCCAAAGACACGATGGATACCGCGACCGCGAAGTCGCCAAGGTGACGCCTCGCCGTGACCGCGCCCGCCACCGCCGAACACGCCAGTACGCACGCACTCGCCAGCCCCTGGAAGCGGCCATGGACCCCCCACAGCGACGATGCCGGCTGGTTGAGCACCGCGGACAGAAGGAGCCATGCGAGCAGTGCGGCTGCGATGGCGATCGCGGGGATCGGGACGCGAGAGGCTCGCTTCGAGGAACCCGGAGCCGCGAGCAAGACGATGACCGCGATCGCGCCAACGACCGCTCTGGGCGCCTGGATGGGATCGCCTAGCGTCGGGACGCTCACCAGCGCCAAGCCGGCCAGCACAAAGAGTGCGAGCCGGGCGGGAAGTGAGGACGCGAGGATGTCTGGTATCGTGAATGCCATAACGAAATCAAGGCTACGGGCGCAGGTGCACCCCGTCAACAAACGGCGGCCCGCACCTTCCCCCGACTCAGCGCTAGGCCGGAAGGAACACGATGTCACGCAAGTCCCGCGATACAACGCGCCTATTGTTGCCGGTTCTCCTCGTGGCGGTGGCCATGGCCGGAGTTGTCGCGCTGTCCGGCTGCGCTCTCCTGGACGGCTCCACCGTCTCGGTGTCCGACGCGAACAACCTCTTCCACTTCAAGGTGCCCGAGAAGTGGCTGGTCACCAACGAGGGCGACGTGCTGTCGGTCTATGCCGACAAGCGACTGCCGGTGGAAGGCGAGGACCCCTCGGCGCTGTCGCTGATCGTGCTGTCGTCAACCGAGGCGAGCTCCGCACCCGTGGCAGACGTGCTTACCTACCTGATCGACGCCCGAGCCGAGCAGCGCGGGTGGACCGATGTGCAGAAAGGCGAGATCGGACCAGTGACGGTTGGTGGCCGTGAGGGCGTCTCGGTGCAGGTGAGCGCGACGAGTTCGGAGGCCAAGGCGTTCGACAGCCGCTATTACTTCGTCCGCTCAGGCGGAAACGAGGTCTTCGTCGCTGCCGTCGCACCCCCGGGCAAGTCGATCGACGCCTACGACAAGGATCTCAAGCGCATCACCGAGCAGTGGTTCTGGCACTTCGATGCCGCCGCCGAGGCGTCCGAGGGCGCGTCAGATACCGCACAGTAGAGACCACCGCGCGATTATTCGTCGAACGTTCCGCCTCCGGGCTGCGGCTTGCAGCGGCACGCGAGCGACTTGATGTCGCAAGGCATCCTGATCTGGGAGATGTTCATCCCCTTGGGCTTGTTCAGGGTGAGCGCCGGCGTGAGCAGCAGAATGCCGGTGAGCCCTGCCTTGTCGCACTGGTCGACGACGAGCTGCACCCACGACGGTGAGCATGCGATGAGCGCGACGTCGACGTTGAGCGAGCGGTCAAGTTCGGGAATGTCGCTCACGTGTTGGATGCTCACGCCGTCGATGACGACACCCACGTCTTCCGGGTGTTCCGAGAAGTACGCGACCGGCTTCACGCCGTATGCTTGCGCGGGGAAGACCACCTGGAGAGCGCGAAGCATCTCGGCGGAACCCACGCGGATGACCGGGTACTGGTCCTCAAGACCCAAGAAGACCTGGATCGCCTGGAACAGGTCCTGCGCCCGGTAGCCGGCGCCCGGACGCCCCACGCTTCCCACGAAGGAGATGTCGCGGCGGACGGTCTCTTCACGCAAGTCGAGTGCCTCGGCGAGCACTTTTGAGGTGATCTTCGTGTCGGGCTCGGCGTGCACGATCTCGCCAAGATAGCAGTGCATCAGCGACAGGCGGTACGCGGTCGCATCAGGTAGGTTTCTTTGGGGCACGAGCAGCCTCTCTCATGTCTGTCTCACGCAACACTCTGAGTATAGCGTGCTACGCGCGGTACTTGGATTGTTACCGTTCTCGACGAATGCAAAGCGCACGCCAGAGTTCTAGGCACAGCACGAGGATTGCCACTGTACGCGCCCGTCACTAACCATCGTCGGTTAGGCGGACGGGCCACGGTGGTATCTCCTATCCGGTCACTACGACGGTGCACACCCGGCTTCGGGGCAGCGATAGGAAAAGGAGTACACATGTTTGAAGGCGGTCTGCTTCAGTTCTTCTGGTACATGATCATGTTCTACATCTGGTTCATGGTCATCTGGATGTTCATCCAGGTCTTCGCCGACATATTCCGCCGCGAGAACCTCTCGGGATGGGGCAAGGCGGGGTGGATCGCGCTGCTGTTCGTGGTCCCATTCCTGGGCATCCTGATCTACATGATCGCTCGCCCCAAGAACACCGAGCAGGACAAGCGGCTGATCGCGCAGGCGCAGGCGGTTCAGTCACGACTGCAGGGTGGTTCGGCGATCGATGACATCGCGAAGGCCAAGGAGCTCCTTGACGCCGGGACGATCAGCCAAGAGGAGTTCAACACGCTCAAGACCAAGGCGCTCGGCCAAGTCTGACACCGATTGGTGATGGTCGCCGAAGGCGCGCATGCGACATGAACTCGCAATTTGCGCAGCATGAACGGCACTGTTAGTATCTCTTTTCGCGCTACGCGGGTGTGGCGGAATGGCAGACGCGCATGGTTCAGGTCCATGT
>CAYXQU010000031.1:4942-12992 GCA_964467305.1 uncultured Eubacteriales bacterium | reverse complement strand
CCCGGTCATGACCGCTTCGGGCACCTTCGCATCGGGCCGAGAGTACGATGCGTTCGTGGATCTGGGGCGCCTGGGCGCCGTGGTCACCAAGGGCGTGTCATCGGTCGCATGGGAGGGCAACGCCTCGCCCCGCATCGCCGAGACCGCGTCAGGGATGCTCAACTCGATTGGTCTGCAGAATCCCGGGGTCGATAGTTTCATCGACAACGATCTGGCGTGGCTCCGATCGACCTATCCCGAACTACCGGTCATCGTCAACGTCGTGGGCCACTCGGTCGCGGAGTACTGTGACGTTGTGGAGCGGCTCGAGGCTGAGTCCGGTATCGCCGGCTACGAGCTCAATATCAGCTGCCCCAACGTCGACGCGGGTGGGCTGGCCTTTGGGACTTCGTGTCCCGCTGCGACCGAGGTCGTCAGTGCCGCACGCGCGATGACTTCGCGGCCGCTGATCGTGAAGTTGAGCCCCAATGTCACGGACATAACCGAGATCGCACGCGCCGTCGAAGCCTCTGGCGCAGATGCCATCTCCTTGATCAACACGCTGTTGGGCATGTCCGTCGACGCACGCACTCGAAGGCCGCGTCTTGCCCGTGTCGTTGGTGGCCTTTCGGGCCCTGCTATCAAGCCGGTGGCCTTGCGCATGGTCTGGCAGGTGGCGTCAGCCGTGGATCTCCCCGTCGTTGGCATGGGAGGCATCATGTCAGGCGAGGACGCAGCCGAGTTCCTGCTGGTAGGCGCGACCGCCGTCGCCGTGGGTACGGCCAACTTCGTCGATCCCACCGCCACGATGCGCGTGGTGGATGGACTCGAGGAGATCTGCCACTCGCAAGGTGTGACACAGGTAAGAGACCTTATCGGAGCTTTGGAGACCGGCTCATGACCCATTCACCCGCTGTCTCAGACAGACTCATCGTCGCCCTCGACATGCCCGGCGAGCAGGCCGTAGCGCTTGCGAAGAAGTTGGCGGGTTCGGTGGGCTGGGTGAAGGTCGGTATGACCCTGTTCTACGAAAAGGGCCCCGGCATCGTCACCGAGATGACGTCGTTGGGCCTCTCAGTCTTCATCGACCTCAAGCTCCATGACATACCGCACCAGGTGCTTGGTGCAGCGAGGTCGCTTTCCCGCCTGGGTGCCGGGATGCTCACCGTTCATGCGTCGGGGGGTGCCGCCATGATCGCGGCTGCGGTCGAGGGCGCTGCACTCGGAGCACAGGATGCCGGCACCATGCCCCCTGCAGTGTTGGCCGTGACGGTGTTGACGAGTTCAGATGCCGACACGCTCTCATCGGTCGGTGTCGCTGACGAGGTTCCCGCCCAAGTGCGGCGGCTTGCCTCGCTCGCGATTGGCGCCGGGGCTGACGGCCTGGTCTGCTCACCTCGGGAGGCTACCATCGCCTCTTCAATCGTTGGTCCCGCAGGGCTGGTGGTCACCCCCGGCGTACGTCCGGTGGGCTCTGCTCATGGCGATCAGGCACGTGTTGCGACACCGCAGTTCGCCCTCGCGAACGGTGCGACGCACTTGGTCATCGGAAGACCTATCACGGGTGCAGACCATCCGACCACTGCCGCCCGCGCGATACTCGAACAGATGACGGAGGCGTACTCGTGAGCGAGATTCTCAGCCAGGACGATGTTCGCAGCGCACTCGAGCGCTCAAGTGCGCTGCGACACGGTCATTTCGTCCTCACCAGCGGAAGACACAGCGACAGCTACGTCCAGTGCGCGCGTATCCTCGAGGACCCGGCGTTGACCACGTCGCTTGCCACCACGGCCGTCTCAAGGCTGCCGCGCGACCT
Source organism: uncultured Eubacteriales bacterium (assembly GCA_964467305.1). Classification (GTDB taxonomy): domain Bacteria; phylum Actinomycetota; class Coriobacteriia; order Anaerosomatales; family PHET01; genus CAVPCY01. The sequence continues at coordinate 11,197 of CAYXQU010000031.1, read as the reverse complement.
GGAGATCGACGCGGTCGCCGCCCCAGCGGTGGGCGGGTTGATCATTGGCTTCGCGGTGGCACAGGCGTTGGGCGTGCGTTTCATCTTCAGCGAGAGATCCGCTGGTCAGATGGTGTTCAGACGCTCCTTTGAAGTGGTGCCGGGGTCACGCTATCTCATCGCCGAGGATGTCGTCACGACCGGCGGTAGTGTGGCTGAGGTCATCGACCTTGTGGAGGCTGGCGGGGGAGTGGTCGCAGGCGTCATCTCACTCATAGACCGTGGGGGAGACAAGGCGTTTCAGGCACCATACTGGCCGCTGCTCAGCCTCGATGTGGCATCGTGGCCTGCCGAGTCGTGTGCGCTGTGTCAGCAGGGCATTGTGGTGGATTCGCCGGGGTCAAGAAGGTTGTAGTACTGGGGTGTTGGCATCGTCGCAGGTCAGGCGTAGTATGGATGCGATCTACAGGCAGCATGCCCTCGCCAGAGGGAGCGAGAGCGTGTAAGCACAATGCCCCGCCTGGAAGACGAGGAGGAACCATGGCACTTCCGAACCTTTCGCCGGAGGACCGCGCGAAGGCGCTGGCCAAGGCCGCAGAGGCTCGCCAGAAGCGTGCCGAGTACCGCGCGAAGATCAAAGCTGGCGATATGAAGTTCGCAGACGTCATGAAGAAGGCAGACGACCCGATCGTCGCCCGCATGAAGGTCGCCACTTTGCTCGAGTCGCTTCCCGGTTTCGGCAAAGCCAAGGCCGCTAAGCTCATGGAGGAGCTCGAAATCTCCACGAGTCGTCGCGTCCAGGGCCTTGGAGCCAGGCAGCGCGCGCAGCTGATGGAGCGCCTGGGCTAGGTGACAGGCGCCGTCGAGGGTCAGCCTGTGGCGAGTTCGCGCACGGGTCATCTGTTCATAGTCTCCGGGCCTTCCGGCGCCGGCAAAGGTACCCTCGTACGCGAGCTTCGCAGTCGTGTTCCAGATCTGTGGGTCTCTGTCTCAGTGACGACACGCGCCGCGCGACCTGGCGAGTCGGACGGCGTCCATTACACCTTTATCACCGATGCCGAGTTTGATGCGCTCGTGGACAACGACGGGCTGCTTGAGTGGGCGTCGGTTCATGGCAATCGGTATGGGACGCCGCGTGCCGCCGTAGAGCAGGCGATCGCTGACGGTCGGCAGGTGATACTGGAGATCGACCCTCAAGGCGCCTTCCAGGTCAGATCGGCCATCGATCGCAGTGTCCTCGTGTTCATCATGCCGCCCTCCATCGAGGAACTGAAACGTCGTCTCAAGGGCCGGAACAGCGAGACCCGCGAGCAGGTGGACGTTCGGTTGCGTACCGCCCAACGGGAGCTCGAGCTTGTGGGTAGGTACGACCATGTGGTAATAAACGACGACATCAAACGAGCCACCGATGAGCTCGTGTCGATCATCGATACGTACGCCAACCACGAGGAGTCGTGAGTCATGTCTGTCATCAACCCGCCCATCGACGACCTGCTCAGCACCGTCGATTCGAAGTACACCTTGTGCATCGTCGCGTCCAAGCGCGCCCGCCAGATCAACGATATGGTCCACGGAGTCCGCGACCAGGCGCTGTTGACCATGCCCACCAGCGAGATCGCGAAGCTCACCAGCACAAAGCCTCTCTCGCTGGCTATGGACGAGATCGCCAACGGCGATGTCGCCTATGAGCGCACCAAGGACGGCTACAAGTAGCGAGGGGGCACCGCTCGATGTGTGAGCGCGTCTGTCTCATCGCTTATCACGAGATCGGCCTTAAGGGCCGCAACAGGAGTAATTTCGAGCGCCGACTCCGGGACAACCTGGAAGCGGCGCTCGTATCGTGCCCGGTCAAGCCACCGGAGCGGCTGGCTTCTCGGCTGGCTGTGGTCGTGACCGATGAGGCACGTATCGGTGAGGTTGCCCGTCGTATCGCCCAGGTGCCCGGTGTGGGGTCGGTCGCTCTCGCGTACCGAGTCGACCAACAGCCCCAGACCATGGAGCGCACGGCGCTTCTGGCTCTCAAGGAGGCCGGACCCGCACGCACCTTCCGAGTCCACGCCAAGAGGTCTAACACCAACCACCCCGAGGGAAGCCTCGAAATCAACCGGCGAGTCGGGGCCTACCTTCTGGAGCACTCGAACCTGACCGTCGACCTGAGTGATCCCGACGTCACCATCAGCCTCACCGTGACCAAGGGTGACACCTATGTGTTCAGCGAGCGCCTTGCAGGTGCGGGTGGACTACCGGTGGGCTCGGCGGGGACGGTGGTCTCCCTGCTGTCCAGCGGTATCGATTCCCCGGTCGCCACCTGGCGCATGATCCGCCGAGGTGCCGTCGCGGTCGGCGTTCACTTCTCGGGCAGACCCCAGGTCTCCGATGCAAGCGAACGTGTCGTTGCCCAACTGGGCGAGGTTCTCGAGCGAACCGGTGGGCTTGGCCGGATCTACGTGGTGCCATTCGGTGATGTACAGCGGCAGGTTTCCTTGCAGTCGCCGCCGGACCTGCGGGTCATCCTCTACCGACGCCTGATGATTCGGATCGCCGAGCGGATAGCCAAGGTGGAGCGAGGCCGCGCACTTGTGACGGGCGAGTCGTTGGGTCAGGTCGCCAGCCAGACGTTGCACAACATCCAAGCCGTTGACGAGGCGGCCACGATGCCGGTACTGCGCCCGCTGATCGGCTCGGACAAGCTCGAGATCATGGCAGAGGCGCGGCGTATCGGTACCTACACGCTCTCGATCCAAGATGCCGAGGACTGTTGCACGCTGTTCATGCCCAGGAATCCTGAGACACATGCCCGGCTCGATACGGTGCTCGCCGCGTGGGACGCACTGGACGCTGACACCCTTGTCGATAAGGCCTTGGCGGGCTTGGAGTGGCTGGACTACAAGAGTCCCGCGTACCGTCCGCCTCGGTCGTGGCCCACCCCCGCTGGCTCGCCGGGCAGTTCGCTTCGCGAGATCGAGGCGGCACTCCGGGGCCAAGAGGGGGGATCTCACTGTGGCGAGTGACTTGGAGAGACTGAGGATCCTCGCTATAGAGCCGTACTACGGCGGAAGCCATCGGTCGGTACTCGATGGCCTCATGGCGCACGTCGACGCGCACTGGACGTTGCTGAGTCTGCCAGCGCGGAAATGGAAGTGGAGGATGCGGGGCTCGGCCATCACCTTCGCAGACGAACTCAGCCGCTTGTCTCACGCAGGCAGCGAGGCACCCTACGATCTGGTGTTCGCGTCGACGTTTCTCAATCTGGCGGAGTTTCGGGGTCTGGCCCCGGCGCAGGTCGCCTCGGCACCCACCGTCGTGTACTTCCATGAGAACCAGCTTGTGTATCCCAACCGTCACAGTGCCGAATGGGATCTTCAGTTCCCCCTAACCAACATCACGAGCGCGCTGAGCGCGGATGCGTGCCTGTTCAACTCTGAGTGGAACCTCAGGCGATTCTGCGACGAGATTCCTGCCTTCCTGAAGCAGTTCCCCGACCACCATCCCAAGGGTGTCGCTGAGCGCATCAGGGCCAAATCGACCGTCATAGCACCACCGTTCGACCCGGCTGCCTTCGATGTGGTGAAACCCTCACGTGGTCCGCGGTGCAGGATCGTCTGGCCTCACCGGTGGGAGCATGACAAGAACCCCGAGGAGTTCTTCACCGCAGTCGGTGCGCTTGCGCAAGAGGGTCTGGACTTCGAGGTCGTCGTAGCGGGACAGAGCTTCGCCGAGACCCGCGACTCGATGCTTGCGGCCGCACAGGTACTGGGAGACCGGCTGGCACGGGTGGGGGAGCCGGCGACGCGTGAAGAGTACGCGGCACTGATGTGCGGATGTGACATCGCCGTATCCACCGCGCACAACGAGTTCTTCGGACTCGCGATGGTCGAGGCGTGCTACGCGGGTGCGCTACCCGTGGTGCCCGATCGTCTGGCATACCGGAATCTCTACCCACCCCAGTGGCGCTATTCGGGTACCGAGCAGCTCATCGCGCGATTGCGTGCAGCGATCCTCGATCGACCTGCGGGAGGCCAGGCCGTTGACTTCGCCGCGAGATACCGCTTCGATGCGCTGGCACACGACTACGAAGAGGCGTTCGAAGCGATCGCCTCCGGTCATGACCTGCCGTAGTCGCGCGTCACGATTCGGCGAGCAGATCTGCGATGCACCTCCCGAACTCTTCGGCGGCGTCTGGTCCGTTGGCGGTGACGATCCGTCCCGAGACAACCACGGGCTCCTCGACCCAGTCCGCTCCGTGAGCGATGAGGTCTTGCTTCTGCGAAGCGAACGCCGTGGCCAGAACACCGTCGAGCAGCCCGGCTCGCGCCAGGGTGGAGGGCGCGATGCAGATAGCACCAACCACGTGCCCGCCCGCCAACGCCTGTTTGGCGATGCGGTGAGCGAGCGCGTCGTCGAAGAACACCGAGGCACCACCGCCACCTATGAACACCACCGCATCCCACTCGCTCTGACCCGCGTCCGCCAGCGAGATGTCCGCAGTCGCTGTCATACCCAGCTTGCCAACGGCCGGTCCGGCCAACGAGCTGGCAGTGACAACCCGCATTCCTCGGGACTCAAGGGTCTCTTTGGGCACGGCATACTCTTCGTCTCGGAATACCTCTTGAGCGATGACGAACAGTGCGGTTTTCATGTAGAGACATCTCCTCGTGTTGACCGTGTGTGCCATCGATTCTACCCTCGCTCAGGTGTGGTACGCCGTTGACGGCGTAACGACGCTGCTCGAAACCTCTGACACCACGACCGCAGGAGCACACATGGGCAGCAGGAGCGATTCGGGTTCCACAACGACCTGGACGCGTGTGCGTGACTTCGTGACCAGCCGCTGGTTCGTGAAGACGGCTTTCCTTGCCTTCTTTCTCATGGCAGTGGCCCAGCTGCTGATGTTCGAGCGGTGGGCGCGCGGCGAGGGCCCCTACGTGTCCCGCCCGGAAGCAGTTGCCGGTATTCTGCCCATCGGGCATTTCACCAGCTTCTTCGCGTGGGTGAAAGGCGGCGGTTGAGACTACCTGCTGCCTGCTGGTCTCGTCATCATTCTGATGTCCTTGGCGGTCTCCCTGCTCTTCAAGCGGGGGATGTGTGGCTGGATCTGTCCGGTGGGCACCATCTGGGAGGCTTTCGCGGCTTTGGGGCGGCGCTTGTTCGGCAGGAACCTGCGTGTCTGGCGCTGGCTCGATCTCATGGGCAGGGGAGTGCGCTACCTCATCGCAGCCGCGTTCCTGGGCTTCTTGCTGATCGTGTCGGTGGAAGAGGCAGTGGGCTTTCGCGAGCTGCCCTACATGTGGATCGCCGACATCAAGATCATCAGCCTCATGACCGAGCCGGGCTTCCTGATCGCAGCCGGTACCGCCGCGGTGCTGAGCGTGGTGTTTGGCCCGGTGTGGTGTCGCTATGCGTGTCCGCTGGGCGGGTTGTACTCGGCGGTCGGAATCGCATCACCGTGCGCTGTTGTCCGTGATGAGGAGACCTGTATCCACTGCCACCGGTGCAACGAGGTATGTCATGCGTTCGTCGAACCGGAGCGAGCCACCCGGGTGTGGGCACCCGAGTGCGACGGTTGCATGGACTGCGTGAAAGAGTGCCCCGTACAAGGGTGCCTCGAGGCCAAGGCGCCGGGGGGTTCCACCATCGCTGTGTGGGTGTGGCCGCTGCTCGTGGTTGGGCTGTGGTTGATCATCTTCGGCTTCGCCAAGGCCACCGATAACTGGAACACCAAGATCCCCCCTGAGACCTTCAAGCAGGTCATCCAGTCAGGACTCATCGAACAGCGCACGCGCGGCTTCTTCGAGTAGGCCTTTCCGCTCATAAGGACTCCAAGGAGCCCGATCCAGGTGACGTCACGCGGTCTCACCGCATGCTTCGGGGCGCTTGATGTTAGGATGTGTACAGATTTGTACACAACTGGTCACCCATCGTGGGTCTGCATACTCCGAGAGGTAGGGTCGCATGCTTGAAGCCCCCGCACGACTTGATGGAATCGATGCCCGGGTGGCCGAGCTTGTGGCAAGACGCGACGCCCTGAAGGCCTCGAACAGGTACTTCTATCTCCAGCCTACCGTCGGCAAGACCAATCACCGCGTCACCATGGCTGACGGACGCGAGATGATCCAGCTTGCGTCATATAGCTACCTGGGCCTTATCGGTCATCCCGTGATCGAGCAAGCGGCCAAGGCCGCGATCGATGATTACGGCACCGGTGCGGGAGGCGTGCGGCTGCTCACGGGCACCACTGACCTTCACGAACGGCTCGAGTCCCGCATCGCTTCGTTC
>CAYXQU010000031.1:0-4932 GCA_964467305.1 uncultured Eubacteriales bacterium | reverse complement strand
CGTTCAGTTCGCGGGAGGACGCCTGCGTCTACTCGAGCGGCTACGTCGCGAATGTCGCGATCATCACGGGGCTTACGGGGCCCGGTGACCTTGTCCTGATGGACAAACTCGATCACGCGTCGATCGTCGATGGCTGTCTGCTCTCGGGCGCCAAGTGGGCGACGTATCGTCACAACGACATGGACCATCTCGAGAGGCTGCTTTCGAAGGCCGCCGGCAAGCATCCCACCGTCCTGGTCATCGCGGACTCGGTCTTCTCGATGGACGGCGACATCATGGACCTGCCCACCACTCGCCGGCTGTGCGATCTCTACGGCGCCCGCTTGATGGTCGACGAGGCCCATTCCGTGGGCTCCCTTGGGCGAACAGGCCACGGAGTCGAGGAGCACTTCGACATGGTGGGCTCGATCGACCTCAAGATGGGCACTCTGTCCAAGGCCATTCCCAGTGTGGGCGGCTACCTGGCAGCCAGCGCAGACATCGTCGAGTATCAGCGGCACATGTCGCGCCCGTTCATCTTCTCGGCGGCCCTGCCACCCGCGCAGACCGCTGCGGCGATCGCCGCATTCGATGTCATTGAGGACGAGCCCTGGCGAGTCGCGGAGTTGCATCGGATTCAGGGCGTCTACGCAGACGGGCTTCGCGCGCAAGGCTGGGACATGATGGACTCCACGACGTGCGTGGTTCCCGTCCTGGTGGGCGATGAGTCAAAGACCATGGACTTGACCCGCATGCTCTTCGACCGGGGTGTGTTCGTGTGCCCCATCGTCCATCCCGCTGTGCCCAAGGGCATGGACAGACTCCGAACGTGCCTCATGGCGACCCACACCGATGAGGACATCGCCACGGTACTGGATGCGTTCGCTCAGGCAGGGCCCGAACTCGGACTGGTCTGAACCCTTCAGAGCATCTGCGGCAGGCGTGTTGTGGGTTGGCGAGCCCTCTTTCGATATACTCTGTGCTGACGCGCAAGGCGTCTGCGCCGCTGCGGCGCATCGAACTGGGGGAATCGTCGTCACCATGAACAGCACCTCGCCGGCGCTTACGGGAGCCGATGGCACTATCGTGCGCCTGATGCGCTCACATGCGCGCCTCGTCATGGGCGCAGCGTGGGGCGTGTTCATCGTGCTTGCAGGTCTGTACTATGCGGCCGTTGCCCTCGACTTCCCCGCAGTGCCGCGGTTCCTGGTCATGGAGACCATCTACTGCGCCCCCATCATCGCCACCATCGTTCTCAGCTTCGTCTCCAGCCGCCGCTCGTCGGGTTCCGAAAAGCGGTTCTGGCAGTTCCTGAGCGGTGCGATGGTGGTGCTTCTCCTGTGTGAGCTGCTGCTGATCTTCTGGATCTTCGTCATCAACCCTACGGGTCCCCCACGTGTCTCGTGGCCGTTTCACGCCCTACACGGTGTGGCCGCCATCTGCTTCATAGGCCTGCTTCTCTCCATGACGAGATTCGCCGAGGAACCCCTGCTCGATCGCGTGCGGCACGTCATCGATGCATTGGCCGTGACGCTGATTGCCGCAGTGGCTCTGCTGGTCTGGTACGTGCGACCTGTCATGAGTCCTTATGACCCGCCGGTGAGCCACCTGCTGCTGGGCGTCGCGTATCCGGTCTTCGGGCTCGTGATGCTGCTTGGCACGTTGTTCAACGTCGTTGGCATGAAGCTCGAGCGTTGGAGGGTGTGGGAGATCCTCACAGCGATCTCGCTAGGCATCTACGCACTTGCGATCTCGCTGTGGCCCACGTGGTACACCACAGCTGAGATCACGTCTCGCAACTACGAACGAGGCTTGCTCGACCTTATCCAGTTCGCCGGCCAGTGGCTGCTCATGATGGCGGCTGTCGTTCATCTCTCCCAGCCCGTCGCAGCCAAGCTGGCCCCCATCAGTCCGCAGCGTGCGACTCGTACCCAGATATCGGGCATCGTCGTCCCTGTGGCGATCATCGTGGCGTTCCCTGTGATCGCATGGCTGACCTTCGGGTCACTGGGTGACCAGACCGCACTCATCGTGTACTCCACGGTCCTGGGTGCTCTGACGGCGCTCATGATCGCCCGAAGCATCACCGTCGCCCTCGAGCATGGAGTGCTCTTCCATCGATCGGTCACCGACCCGCTCACCGGGGTCTACAATCACCGCTACTTCCATGAGCGGCTTGCTATCGAGTTGAGCGACGGACTGCGCTACGACGAGCATTTCGCACTCCTCGTCTTGGACATCGACGACTTCAGTAGACACAACGCGGTGGTAGGACACATGCATGGTGACCGGCTGCTGGCCGACGTCGCTGCCGTCGTGGCGGCCGCCACCCCCTCTGACTCGCTTGTTGCACGACTTGGCGGAGATGAGTTCGCGATCCTTGTGCGTTCCGTCGAGGAACTCGATGCGCTGGCCATCGGTCGACGGATTCTCGATGTGGTTGAGATCGAGGCCGGAGACACGCCTGGCGAGATCTCGGCTTCGATGGGCATCGCCTTGGCGCCCGCTCACACCGACGATCCCCAGATGCTCTTCCGCCTGACCGACGCCGCGCTGTTCGAGGCCAAACGCTCCGGCAAGAACCGTGTGGTGATTTACGACTCTGAGCGAATCCCCGACCTGAACCCCGCAGAACGAATCGACAGGCTACGCAGACAAGAGCGGCTGGCCGCAGTCAGAGCGCTGACCGCTGTGGTCGAAGCCCGTGACCACGACGGTCTCGCGCACGCGACCCGCGTCGCGTCCACGGCGCGCGCCATCGCAACCTACATGGGCATGGAAGATCGAGTGGTGAACACCGTCGAAGCCGCCGCCCTGCTTCACGACCTGGGAATGCTCTCCGGCACTGCGCCTGCGGTCCAAACGACCGGCGCCTCGGCGCCGGCACTGCACGCATCCACCGCGAGGGTGCTCGTCGATGCCGGTCTCGGTGATCTGGGACCTGCTGTCAGATCGCACCACGAGCGGTGGGACGGTCGCGGATCGCCCGATCACCTCTCCGGTGAGGAGATCGCGATCGAAGCGCGCATCCTTGCCGTGTCCGAGGCGTTCGAACAGTTGACCTCCGGTGAGCACGATCACGACTCAGAGCGCGCGATCGCGTCGATCATGGAGCGCGCAGGAACGGAGTTCGACCCGCGCATCGTCGAGGCGCTCCGGGCGGTGGTCAAGGTCTGAGTTCGACGCGTCTTGGGACCTAAAGGGCCCTCATGAGCTCACTGACGTCGCGGCCGGTCCTCGCGGCGATGTGGCCCGGCTGGTTGGACGTGAGCCCGTCAGCATAGGTGGGGCGCTCTTCTCGGTAGTAGATGCCTATCGGGACCTTGCACTCCTCGGGGGTGCACGAGAGCTCGTGGAAAGCGGTGAGTGAGAGCTCGAGTGCGGCCTTGCGATCGGTTGTGTCCCAGCCCGCCTCCCCAAGCTTGTAGACCCGCTCCCGGAACCACGAGAACGTGTTGAGCTTATTCCAGGTGACGCAGGGCTGGAACACGTCGACCACGGCGAACCCACGATGGTTCAGAGCCTCGACGTAGAGGTCGGTGAGATGGTCGATGTCGCCGGCGAAGCCCCGTGCGACGAACGTCGCCCCCTGTGCCAGTGCAAGTCCCAAGGGATTGACGGGTTGCTCGAGCACGCCGCCGGGTGTGGACACGGTGGGCATGAGCTGATCGGTGGTGGGGGAGGCCTGTCCGGTGGTCAGACCGTAGATCTGGTTGTCGTGTACGATCGCGGTCATGTCGATGTTGCGCCGCACGCTGTGGACGAAATGGCTCAGCCCCAGCCCGTAGCAGTCACCGTCGCCCATCTCGACGATGACCTTCTGATCCGGGCGGGTGAGTGCGAAGGCGCTGGCGGGTGGCAGGGCCCGACCGTGTAGCGCGTGGAATCCCTGGACATCGTAGAAGTCCGCCCCGTTCCCGTGGCACCCGATGCCCCAGAACATCGAGAACTCGTGCTTCTCCCAGCCCATGCGCTCCAGTGCGCGTCGAAGCGCCTCATACATCCCGAAGTTCCCGCATCCCGGACACCAGGTGGGCTTGTTGTCGTTGGTGAACGCCTTTGCCTCGACCATCATCGGTCCTTCCTGACACCCTGCACCGCACCGGCGGCGGTGAGCTCGACGTCGATTCCCTGGATGGCTTTCACCTTCTGGTACACGAGCTCCGGCGATATGGGCCGGCCGTCTGACCGGCGCAGCGAGGAGTCAGCCGTGATCAGACACTGCTCGCGAATGAGCCCCTCAAGCTGGCCGGTGGCGTTGCCCTCGATGACAAGCACGTGAGCGGCGTCTTCGAGAAGTCCCGTGAGCTGTGCGGCGGGGAAGGGCCACACCGTGACGAGCTGGATGGCGGCAACTCTGCTTCCCTCATCGGCCAGCCAGCCAAGCGCCTCGCGTACCGGCATGATGGTGGTGCCAAAGCACACGATGGTGACATCCGGGTTGGGGTGCCCGTAGCGCTCAGGTGGGGGTACCAGCTGCCTGGCCAGCTCTTCTTTCCGAAGCCGCTTGGTGTTCTGCTGCGTTCGAACGTGTGCAGACTCACCTTGCGCCCCGTAGCCAGCCTCATCGTGCTCGTATGAGTTGACCAGTTGCACGGCGCCTTCCACACCGGGAAGCGCACGCACCGACACGCCGTCATCGGCGAGCGCGTAGCGCATGTAGGACTCGACCGCTCCCTCGTCGACCAGCCGGCCACGTTCGATCGTCACCGCGCTTGTGTCGAAAGCGGGACTGGTCTTGCGGTTGTCCGAGAGGTACGAATCGCCAAGCAAGATCACCGGTGTTTGAAGCTGGTCGGCGAGGTTGAACGCACGCCAGGTGAGATCGAACGCCTGTGTGTGGTCTCCCGGAGCCAGAACGACACGCGGGAACTCGCCCTGAGACGCGTGTATGGCGAATCTGAGGTCACTTTGCTCGGTCCAGGTGGGCATACCCGTCGCTGGCCCCGGACG
>CAYXQU010000030.1:3620-13047 GCA_964467305.1 uncultured Eubacteriales bacterium | reverse complement strand
CCTCGAAGGTCGTGGCCACCTGCCGCGAGCTCATGGGCCTTTCTCCGCGCACGGAACTGAGCGCAGGCATCTCCAAGGGCGAGGGTGGCGCTGATCTCGAGGAGTCGCACCCCTCGTTCCTGGACAACGAGTAGGTCTCGCCCGTGGGCTACACCGTCAAGACAGACGTGTTCGAAGGCCCCTTCGACCTTCTGCTGCACCTGGTATCTCGGCAGAAAGTCGACGTGAGCGCGATCTCGATCACCGATGTAGCGGATCAGTACTTGGAGCACATCGACCGGATGCAGGATCTGGACTTGGATGTGGCGAGCGAGTTTCTGCTTCTCGCGGCCACCCTGCTTGAGATCAAGGCATCTTCGCTGCTGCCCAAGCAACAGCTCTACGTGGGAGACGACCTCGACGACCTCTCTCCCGAAGAGGCCAGGGACATCTTGGTCGCCAGGCTGCTCGCGTACAAGCAGTTCAAGAACGCGGCCGCGGAGCTCTCCCAACGCATGGAGAACGAGCACCGTATGCACCCCAGAGAGGCCGGATTGGAGACGGGGTTCCTGGGGCTCATGCCGGACTACCTCGAGGGTCTCACCTTGCACGCGCTTGCAGTCATCTGCGCCGATCTCGAGCACAGGCGTGAGGTGTTCTTGCTTGAGGCGGAGCACGTCGCAAGCATGCCCATCTCTCTGGAGCTGCACGCCGAGAGCGTGAGACGCACCGTGTCTCGAAGCGGGAAGTCACGTTTCAGCGAGCTCGTAGGTACTGACCCCACACCTGAGATCATCGTGGTGACGTTTCTTGCGATCCTCGAACTGTACAAACGCGGACTGATAGACATCGTCCAAGATGCTCTGTTCTCAGAGATCGTTGTGTTCCATCTCGACGATGACGAGGCTCGCGCTCGTGGCAACGAATCGGAGGACGATCATGAGTGAAGTCACGACGATCCGTGGCGCCGTTGAGGCGCTGCTGTTCGTGAGCGACGAACCGGTCTCGGCGGCCAGGCTCGCCCGAGTCCTCGAGGTGACCCCCGGTGAGGCAGAGGCAGCTCTGGCAGACCTTGCCGTCGAGTATCGCGAGCACGATCGCGGCTTCCAGCTGCGAGAAGTCGCCGGCGGCTGGCGACTCTACTCGCATCCGGGTTTCCACGACATCATCGAGCGCTATGTGTTGTCGTGGGACACGCGCAAGCTCTCGCAGGCGGCGCTTGAGGCGTTGGCGGTCATCGCATATCACCAGCCCGTCACGCGAGCCGGCGTCAATGCGGTTCGTGGAGTCAACTCTGAAGGAGTCATCTCCTCGCTCGTCGAGAAGGGGCTGGTACGCGAAGCCGGACGCGACAAGAACCAAGGCAACGCGATCCTCTACGCGACCACTCGGACCTTCCTCGAGAAGTTCGGACTCAAGGATCTCTCGGAACTGCCACCGCTTGCCGAGTTCTCTCCGGACGTCGACACCGAACGCGCGATCCGAGACCGGCTGTCTGCGACTGAAGGGCCCACCTTGATCCCTGACGGCGACGACGAGGATGACGTGGCAGAGGTTGACTGAGGACATGTCCCCGAACTCGCCAGACAACGAGCGCCTGCCACACGAGCCGGCGACCGCACCTTCGATGCGCGTTCAGCGCTTCCTGGCCCGCGCCGGCGTGGCATCTCGGCGGGGGAGCGAAGACCTGATGACTGCCGGGCGAGTGCAGGTCAACGGGGTCACCGTCACGGGCTTGGGCGCCAAGGTGTTTCCACTGCTCGATGTCGTCACTGTCGACGGGGTCCAGGTGGCGTTCGCATCCGGGCCGGTCCATCTTGCACTCAACAAGCCGCCGCAGGTGATGACCACCATGAAGGACCCGCAGGGGCGAGACACCGTAGCCGGCCTCGTACCGACAGACGAATTCCCGGGGCTCTTTCCTGTGGGGCGCCTGGACTACGAGACCACTGGACTGCTCCTGTTCACCACCGATGGCGAGCTGTCGCACCGCCTGCTTCATCCCACCCGCAAGGTACCCAAGACGTATGTCGCCCTCGTTGACGGGCACCCCGGCCAGATCGCGACGAAGTATCTACGCGAGGGAGTCCGCCTCGATGACGGTCAGACGGCCCCGGCCGACGTGCGGATCCTCGAGCGCCGAGAAGACCATGCGCTTGTCGAGATAGTCCTTCGTGAGGGCAGAAAGCGTCAGGTCAGGCGGATGTTCTCGGCAGTGGGGCACCCCGTGCGCGAGCTGCACCGAGTCGCCTTCGGACCGGTCGCGCTGGGCATGCTCGGTGAAGGGGCCTGGAGGCACCTGAGCGCCGATGAGGTCGCCGCGCTCAGGTCCGCGGTCGGGATGGAGTCCTGATGGCCCTGGTCGTCTTCACGGGTGGCGCTCGGAGCGGCAAGAGCAGCGCGGCTGCGAACCTGGCCGCTGCGCGCCAGAGCGACGGCGCGCACGTCCACGTGGCCGTCTTCGGACGCGAGGGTGTGGACGGCGAGTTCGATGGCCGGATCGCCACCCATCGTGAGCAACGTCCCGCACAGTGGTCTGTGTGTGAGGTCGACGATCCGCTGGCCGGGCTGCCATCACCGTCACCCGGGGATCTGCTTGTGGTCGACTGTCTGGGCACGGCCGTGGGCCGCATCATGGAGATCGAGTACGCCCGCTTCGCGGATTCCGACCTTGGGGTCGCCGAAGACCGCGTGCTTCCCACCGGCTACGCACCCCGCGTGGAGGAGGCGGTAGATCGCTTCACGCGACTTCTTCGCGATCGTGACCACGACCTGATCGTCGTGACCAACGAAGTGGGCAGTGGGGTTGTGCCGGTCTTTGCGACCGGTCGCCTGTTCCAAGACGTTCTCGGCCGAGCGAACCGGACTCTCCTTGGTGCCGCTGACGCCTCATACCTGTGTGTGGCGGGCCGTCTCATCGGGCTGCAGGATCTACCCACGCAAGCGACATGGCCGCGAGACTGATCGGGGCGCCCGCGCTGCGTCCCGCCGTGAAGGGGATTTCCACGTGATCCAGAGCACTGATGCGCGTGAGCGACTCGCCGAGGTCATCGCGGCGGTGGGCTGCGTTGATTCCCTCCACGAGCAGGCGGCGTGGGACCGGCTCGACACGCTGACCAAGCCGCCGCGTTCCCTGGGGCGGCTGGAGTCCATCGCCGCGCAGGTGGCGGCGATTCAGCGCACCGACCATCCGCACGTCGACTCAAAATTCATCATCCTGGCGGCAGGTGATCACGGTGTGGTTGACGAGGGCGTCTCGGCGTATCCGCAGGAAGTGACCGCACAGATGGTTGCGAACTTCGCGACCGGTGGTGCCGCCATCAACCAGATCTGCACGTCAGTTGGTGCCCATGTCGTCGTCTACGATGTGGGCGTCGCCGGGCCACTGGCCGCGTCACCCGGGGTCATCGACGCGAAGATCGCACCCGGTACCCGGAACTTCACGAGAGCCGCCGCCATGACCGAGCAGGAGTGCGCCGCGGCAATCATGGCCGGCGTCGACGCGGTTGATGAGCTGGTGGGGCAGGGCGCGCAGCTCATCGGCACAGGCGAGATGGGCATCGGCAACTCCACGGCCGCTGCCGCGCTGACCGCAGCTCTCACCGGCGCGTCGGTGGCCAGCGTGGTGGGCCCGGGAACCGGCGTGGACGGCGACGGCATAACACGCAAGATCGACGCGATCGAACGGGGAATCGCCCTGCACGGCGCACGAGACCTTGACGCGTTTCGGGTGCTCGCGTGTTTGGGCGGACTTGAGATCGCCATGCTGTGCGGGGTGATGCTGGCCGGTGCCGCCCGCGGCGTGCCGGTCGTCGCTGACGGCTTCATCTCCGGATCGGCGGCGCTGTGCGCGGTTGGCATGTGCCCTGCCGCACGCGACCACCTTCTGGCGTCCCATCGCTCAGCCGAGCCGGGACACCAGGTAGCGCTCGATCATCTTGGCCTCGAACCCATCCTCGTTCTCGACATGCGACTGGGTGAAGGAACAGGGGCCGCGCTCTCGTTCGCGGTGATCGATGCCGCATGCAGGGTCTTGTCCGGAATGGCGACCTTCGCCTCGGCAGGTGTGAGCCAAGCCGGTGAGAGCAGATGAACGCGCTGCTGCGAGCGAGCGCTGATGCACGCAGGGCGGTATCGCTGCTGTCGGTGGTTCCCGCAGGTCGGTGGGAGAGAGACGACGTGGGCCCGGCGACCGCCGGCTGGTTCCCCGCGGTGGGGTTGGCATTGGGAGCTGTTGGATTCGCCCTCGTCGCCGCTGTGCGCACGCTCGGTTGGCAGGGGGGCGCCTCGCTGGTGGTTGCAGCCTTGGTCGTTGCGGCGTGGGCTGCTTTCAGCCGGATGCTGCACTGGGACGGTCTTGCCGATGTCGCCGACGGGCTTCTTGGCGGATCGACTTCTGCGCGCCGGCTCGAGATCATGCACGACAGCGCCAATGGCTCGTTCGCGACTGTCGCTGTGGCCCTTGTTCTCATCGTACAGTGCGCTGCGCTGGCCGCTGTCGTCGACAGTGGCCACGAAATGGTTCTCATCGCTGTTCCCGCATGTGCGAGGCTGTCCGCTACGTTCGCTGCATGGTTGGGATCGCCTGCGTCGCCCGGTGGTCTGGGTTCCTCGGTCATGGGTCGCCCCGGTCCACTCTCGGTGCTCAACGCGGCCATCTGGACCGGAGGCGCCGTGCTGGCGACCTTCGCGATCCTCAGCGGACCCGTCGCCTGGGGCGTGCTCGGAGTGGTGCTCGCTGCGGCGCTTGTGGTCCCGCATGTGCTCTCGGGCTTCGTTGGGGGCGTCACCGGGGACATCATGGGGGCGTCGATCGTCTTGGTGGAGACGATCTTTCTAGCGGCATTGGCGTTGACGGGAGGGGCATGATGCGGGAGTGCACGATCGTGTTGGTTCGCCATCCCGAGACCGTCGCCAACACCGACGGCATCTTCGTGGGCCGAGGGGACTCACCGTACACGAAGGTCGGTCAACTTGAGCTCCGCCGTGCACGCAGACGCATCTGCACCTTGCGGCCTGACGGTATCTGGTCGTCTCCGCTCAGGCGTGCGCTGACCCTGGCTCAGGGCACCGCGGACAGATGCGGGCTCAAGGTTCGCGTCGATGAGGGCCTGATGGAGCTCGACTTCGGCGCGGTGGAAGGGCTCACCCTGGAGGAGATCACCGCGGCGGGGTTGGCGCTCGACTACGCCAGCTCGAAGCGTCCTGTCGCCCAAGGCGGGGAGAGCCGAGACGACCTCGCACGCCGCGTCGAAGTGGTTCTGCGCGACGTGACCGAATCGGGCGGGACACAGGTCGTGGTTACGCATGGCGGCGTGGTCCGGGCGGCCCTGGTGCAGCTGTTGGGCCTGCCCTCAAGCGCGATCTGGGCTTTCCACATACATAACGCCCAGTTCGCAGTGGTGCGGGTCATGGACGGCCACGGCATCCTCGAGGAGTACGTTCACAGCTGAGATTGTCGCGTTGACCCTGCTCGGGCGCGTGCGCTACCATCCGTTGCGCCGGCATGCAGCGTGTTTGTCGGCAAGAGGCTGTGACGGGGACGCGCCGTCGCGAAGGTACGCGCCTATCAGCGAGCGGGAGATGGTGGAAGCCCGCAGGTCGACCTCGCACGCACGGTATCACCCCTGAGCCCCGGACCGAACCCGCACGCACAGGCGCGCGGCTGTAGACTCCGGCGGGTGCTCCCGATATCGAGCGACCGAGTGGCGCTCCCGGCGGTTGTCGGTGGCCGGGCGCAAGCTGGGTGGTACCGCGGAGGGGCCTTACGGGTTCGCTTCGTCCCAGTGCAGGGATGATGCGTGCCCGTTTTCTCGTTTCTGTGCCCGATCGACGTTACATGAGAGGCGTGAACCAAGTGTCTGACTACAAGCAGACCATGAATCTGCCCACAACCGAGTTCCCCATGCGCGCGAACCTCGCCCAGCGCGAGCCCGAGTGGCTTGCGCGCTGGGAGAGCGAAGATGTCCACGCGCAGGTGGTCGCCAAGCGCGCCGGCGGTGAGCCGTTCATCTTGCATGACGGCCCACCGTATGCCAACGGGCACATCCACATGGGGACCGCGTACAACAAGGTTCTGAAGGACCTGATCGTGAAGTACAAGTCCATGCGGGGCTTCTACTCACCGTACGTGCCGGGGTGGGACTGCCACGGACAGCCCATCGAGCATCAGGTCGAGAAGAAACTCGGACCCGAGAAGATGGAGAAGATCTCTCAGGCGAAGCTGCGTGAGTTGTGTCGCGATTGGGCCATGAACTTCGTTGACGTACAGCGTGGGGAGTTCAAGCGTCTGGGTGTCATGGGCGACTGGGACGACCCCTATCTGACCCTGAAGCCGGAGTACGAGGCGGGCAACGTCCGCATCTTCCAGAAGATGTACAACGACGGTGCCATCTACAAGGGGCGCAAGCCCATCCACTGGTGCGTTCGCTGCCATACCGCGCTTGCCGAAGCGGAGATCGAGTACTCAGATGAGGTGTCCAACTCGATCTACGTCGCCTTCGCCTTCTCCGAGGCCACACCGTGGGACGAGTACGGCGAAGTGCATGTCGTGATCTGGACCACGACGCCCTGGACACTGCCGGCGAACGTGGCTGTCACCCTCGCCAAGGACGCCCAGTATGTTGGCGTGAGGCTGCCGGACGGCAGGGTCATGGTCCTGGCCGCAGATCTGGTGGAGGCCGTCGCCCAGGCCGCGGGATGGGCCGATTACGAACTGGTCGGCCCGGCGGTGACAGGCTCATCGCTTTCGGGCAAGCGGTATCTCCACCCCGTGCACGAGGGTGTCTTTGGTGTGGTGATAACCGGCTCGCACGTCGACCTTTCCACCGGAACCGGTGCGGTGCACACGGCACCGGGCCATGGAGACGACGACTATCTGGTGGGTCTCAAGCACGATCTCCCCATGCCCATGCCGGTCCTCGACGATGGTACGTTCGATGCCGGTGGCGGACCCTTCGAGGGCCTGGGTGTCTCGGAAGCCAATCCCGTGATCGTTGAGTGGCTGCGCGAACGCGGCTCGCTTCTGGCGGCGTCACGCATCGAGCATAGCTACCCGCACTGCTGGCGCTGCAAGCAGCCGGTGATCTTCCGTGCCACCGAGCAGTGGTTCGTGAGCATGGACAAGACCGGACTGCGCGACAACGCCATGAAGGCGATCTCCGAGGTCGATTGGATTCCGGGGTGGAGCGTCAACCGCATCTCCGCGATGGTGGGCGATCGGCCTGACTGGTGCATCAGCCGGCAGCGCGCGTGGGGTGTTCCCATCCCGGTGTTCTCGTGCGTGAAGTGCGGCGAGACCGTTGCCGATGACGCCACCTTCGAAGCGGTCATCCACTTGTTCGAGACTGCAGGTGCAGATGCGTGGTTCACCAAGGATCCCTCTGAGTACCTGCCTGCGGGTACCGCGTGCAGCCGCTGCGGGTGCACGGAGTTGCGACCCGAGAAGGACATTGTCGACGTGTGGTGGGAGTCCGGTGTCTCGCACACCAGTGTGCTTGAGCCTCGCCCGGAACTGCATCGTCCTGCCGAGATGTACCTCGAGGGCAGCGATCAGCACCGCGGTTGGTTCCAGTCTTCGCTCCTGACCAGTGTGGGGGCCTACGGGGTCGCGCCGTTCAGAAGCGTGCTCACGCATGGCTTCATCGTGGACGGCGACGGCCGCAAGATGTCGAAGTCGTTGGGCAACGTCATCTCGCCACTCGACGTGATCAAGAAGTCGGGTGCCGATATCATCCGCCTGTGGGTCGCTTCTGCCGACTACAGCCAGGATGTGAGCGTCTCCGACGAGATTCTGGACCGGACCAGCGAGGCGTACCGGCGCATCCGCAACACCTTCCGGTTCCTGCTTTCGAACCTCAACGACTACGCGCCATCGCGTGATGTGGCTTGGGAAGACATGCCCGAGCTGGACCAGATCACCCTGATCGAGCTGCAAGACACCCTGAGCAAGATCACCGCGCACTACGATGAGTGGCGGTTCCACCAGGTGTACCGGACTGTTTTGGACTACATCGGCGACTTGTCCAACGTCTACCTCGACGTGGTCAAGGACCGCCTGTATGCCGACGCACCGGACAGCCTTGAGCGACGCAGTGCCCAGACCGTGATCGCACGCATTCTCGGCGTGCTTGCCAGGGTGCTGGCTCCGATTCTGTCGTTCACCTGCGAAGAGGTGTGGTCATTCATGCCCCAGAGCCTTCGCGACGCGGGCAGTGTCCACCTCGCGGACTGGCCGGTGTTGGAGGTATCGCCCGCACAGGCGGGAGTGCTTCGTGCACGCGCTTCGGCGGTACGCGCAGCCCGCGATGCGGCCAACATGGTCCTCGAGCATGCCCGTGCCGAGAAGACCATAGGGAAGAGCCAAGAGGCGGCGGTGGTTCTCGAGGTCGACCCCACGATGATGGAGTTGCTTGAGCCATGGGACTCGGGGGCGCTGGCAGAGTACCTCATCGTAAGCTCGGTGGAGTTGCGCGCCGGGTCTGCCGAGGGCGTGGTCGCGAGCGTGGCGAGAGCCGAGGGGGAGAAGTGCCCGCGGTGCTGGAACGTGAGACCTCTGAGCACTGAAGGTGCCTATCAGGATGTCTGCGCTCGGTGCGCGACGGTGCTGGCGGAAGTGGGCTATCAGGGCTGAGGGTCACCTCCGGTGGTATAATCGCAAGACTGAGGCACTACAAGGCGCCCGGCCAGGCCGGGCGTTTTGATATGGCGGTTGACGAGGATGGTGCAGTCATGGACGAGTCGAGCCTGAAAGAGCTGCGCGGACAGCTGAACGGCGAACTCGAGCGACTCGAGACCGCTATCGCTGAGCTGGATGCCGAAGAACGCGACCTGCTGTCTGAGGCGTCCGGTGAGAACAACTACCGCGACCATATGGCTGACCAGGGTTCGGCGACGTTCGAGCGTGAACTGGACATGACCCTGGAGGAGAACCTGCGCGAGGCGCTGGCCGACGTGCGTGCGGCTTTGCTGCGAATGGATGACGGATCGTACTCGGTGTGCGCGCGATGCGGTGCCGACATCCCGGTAGACCGGCTTCGGGCCGTGCCCACTGCGAGCCTGTGCATCACCTGCAAGGAAGCCGAAGAGACCCGATGACGTTACGACGCAGCGCGGTGGCATTCTGGGTGGTGGTGGCGACCACGTTGGCGTTGGACCAGCTTTCTAAGCACCTGGTGCGGCTGAACCTCACCGAGGGCTCCTCACTTCCCCTGATCGATGGTGTTTTTCATCTGACGCATGTCCAGAACATGGGAGCCGCGTTCGGCCTGTTTCCCGGGCGTCAGCCGGTGTTCGTCACTACCACCGTGGTCGTCTTGATCGCGATCGCCGCCTATTGGCGTCGTTCTCGCCCCACGGCGTGGCCCATCGTCGTTGCCTTGGGCCTGATAACGGGCGGTTCCCTCGGCAATGCGATCGACCGGCTGTCACGCGGATCGGTGACCGACTT
>CAYXQU010000030.1:1459-3610 GCA_964467305.1 uncultured Eubacteriales bacterium | reverse complement strand
TCTTTGACGCCGCGCTCATCGACTTCCCCGTCTTCAACATAGCGGACTCAGGCATCGTCGTGGGGGTGATCATCCTCATCGGATGGTTGCTGCTGGTACCCGAGACGATTGACACTCCTCCTATCGAAACGCGCTTGGATGACGCCTCAGGCGATGACATCCTTGTTGAATCGGCCTCCATCGCATCAGCGGGGGAGAGCTGCAGGTGAGTGCGGAGTACTTCGAGCACGTGGTCGCAGAGCATGAGCGGGGACTTCGACTCGATGCCCTCATCGGTGGCCTTGATATCGTGGCGAGTCGCTCCGCGGCCGCCCGGCTCGTGGACAACGGTCACGTGCTGGTTGATGGCTCGCCCGAAGCGAAGCGCTACGCGGTCAAGCCCGGCCAGCGTATCGAGATCGAGATCCCGGGCTATGACAGGGGCTCACTGGTCGCCGAGGACATCCCGCTGGACATCCGCTACGAGGACGACCACATGATCGTCTTGTCCAAGCAGGCCGGGCTTGTGGTGCATCCTGCGCAAGGTCACTGGACCGGGACTCTGGTGCATGCGTTGCTTGCACATTCAGATGACCTGGGTACGCTGCAGGGCGAC
Source organism: uncultured Eubacteriales bacterium (assembly GCA_964467305.1). Taxonomy (GTDB): domain Bacteria; phylum Actinomycetota; class Coriobacteriia; order Anaerosomatales; family PHET01; genus CAVPCY01. The sequence continues at coordinate 3,015 of CAYXQU010000030.1, read as the reverse complement.
GAGCGTCCCGGTATCGTCCACCGGCTGGACAAGGACACCACCGGCCTCATGATGGTCGCGAAAAGCGACGCTGCGCAGGTTCGTCTACAGGAGGCCATCAAGGTTCGCGCCATAGACCGGCGCTACATCACCTTGGTGCACGGCTGGATCGCGCCCGACACCGGGTTGATCGATGCACCGCTTGCGCGCGACCAACGAGACCGTATGCGAATGGGCATCTCGGATCGAGAGGACGCGAAGCAGTCGGTGACGACTTTCCGGGTGCTGGAACGCTTCGAAGCCGGGGTCCACGACGATGGTTACACACTGCTTGAGTGCAAGCTCTACACCGGACGAACGCACCAGATTCGTGTGCACATGGCCTACATCAAGCACCCGTGTGTTGGCGACCAGCTCTACGGCGCAGGCAGGCCCAAGGCCGACCAGAACCTCACCCGGCAGTTCCTTCACGCCTACAAGTTGGGGCTCGAGCACCCCATCACCGGTGAGGCCCTGCATTTCATAGACCCGCTTCCCGAAGATCTGGCGACCGTCTTGAACGACATCACGCCGTTGTCGTGCGGTCGCACCCCGGCGGGCGACGAGGTCCTCGGTACAATGGCAGATGTTTCCTTGCGCATGAGTGAGGGTACAGAAGAGCAGTAGATGCTCTGAGGGGTCCTAGCATCGTAGGGGGGTCGTCATGAAGTCAGCAGGACGCGCTGCCTTCAAGGTGGCCGCTGTGTTCTGTGCGGTATCGATCCTTTGGATCCTGTTCTCAGACGCAGCGGTCAACTTGCTACCGGACTCGATCTCCGCGGGGCTGCAGACCATCAAAGGGCTGCTCTTCGTCTTGGTGACCACAGCCACCCTCTACGTGCTGGTTCTTCGCTACGCGACCGAGGCTGACTTCGCCGTGGAGCGGGCCCAAGCCAGCGAGCAGACCCTGTCGCAGCTGATCGAGACAGCACCGGTTGGCGTCGTCCGACTGGACTCCGAGGGGCGAATCACGTTCCTCAACACCACGGCGGTAGGGTTGCTGGGTATGGTCGCAGGTGAGGCGATCGGGAGCAGGCTCCAAGACGTCCTGCACGACAGCGACGATGCTGACGGGTTCTTCGGGGGCCTGCCCGCAGGCGACGTTGGTGGCATCATCATGCGTGGTGCCCCTGGAGACGAGGCCCGTGCGCTGATGGCCCGCGCCACGCAAGACACGGGTGCCTCCGGGCAGGGTGGGACCATCGTCGCGTTCTCTGATGTTACCGACGCGCACGCGAGTGCAGTGAGGCTCGAGGCGCTCACGGACGGTTACCGCTATCTGGGCATGGCAGGAAATGCGATGACCGTTGCACGCGATCCAGATGACCTTCTGCGGACCCAGGTCGAACTGGCAGCGGCCTCGGGTGGTTTCTCGGCAGCCTGGGCGGCGGTGATCGATTCGGACACCGGTGTCGTTCGCCATCACGCGGATGCCTCGTTGCAGCCCTTCGCCCGGGAGTTCGACGCTGCGAGGATCGTCTGGTCCTCGCAGCTGTCCGGCGCATCGAGTGGCGACAGAGTCGCCGTCTTCAACGACA
>CAYXQU010000030.1:0-1449 GCA_964467305.1 uncultured Eubacteriales bacterium | reverse complement strand
CGCTCGCTGTGCCGTTGCAGCTGGCCTTCACCTCGATGGAGGACGGTATCGCGGGGACGGCATCCGATGTCCGTGGGGCGGAGGACCCGTGCCTCGCGGTACCAGTGCCCGCATGGATCATCGATCGCCAGACCCTTGAGTTCCTCGCGGTCAACGACGCTGCCGTTCGGCGCTACGAGTACGCTCGCGATGACTTCGCGGGTCTCACACTCCTCGACATCGGGCCTCACGATGACGCGGCCCGCATGAGGCTTGCAGTGGAGGGTGTGACGGACGGGGTGGCCGAGATGGGTCGTTGGACGCAGCAGGACAGGTCCGGCCGCCGGTTCCAGGCGGTCCTCTACTGCCAGGCGATACGGCGTCAGTCGCGGCCCGCACTGCTCATGCTTGCGGTCGAGATCGGTTGACATCGCCCGTTCTCCCTTGTCAATGACTGAGCGCATGCGGTAGTCTCACTCAGACCTTTAAGTCCAGTCCTGTGAGGCTGGCAAGGGCTTGCAGATGCATATCGAAGCCGTGCCGGGTTCTCGTCTTCTTGGCACTCATCATCGCATACGCGCGCCTCTTGCCTGCTCACGCCGGTCGAGAGGCGTCTTTCTTATGGAGGGTGTCGAGGTGTATCGGACCAAAGCCACCGTGATGGATGGGGAGGCGATCTCGCGAGCGCTGACCCGTATCGCCCACGAGATCCTCGAATCGAACAAGGGGTCGGGGAACATCGCGCTGGTGGGAATCGTCACGCGTGGGGCCACCATCGCAGACGAACTCGCCGAGAGGATCGCGCGCATCGAAGGCGAGCGGCCTGCCGTTGGCACCCTTGATATCTCCTTCTACCGTGATGACGTGGCGCTCAGGCTCAATCCTGAGGTGCACCGCAGCGATATTCCGTTCGACGTCGAGGGGAAGAACATCATCCTCGTGGACGACGTCTTGTTCACGGGCCGCACCATCCGCGCCGCCATGGACGCGATCATGGACTACGGGCGCCCTTGCTCCATACAGCTTGCCGTACTGGTCGACCGCGGTCACCGCGAGCTGCCTATCCGGGCTGATTTCGTGGGCAAGAACGTCCCGTCGTCGCGCAAAGAGCGCGTCAAAGTGACCCTCTCTGAACTCGATGGACGCGACTCGGTGGACATCCTCGAGGCTGTCGATTCCGAGGAGGGGACCGACTGATGCTCACTGCACAGCACATCATGAGCATCACCGATCTCTCGGCAGACGAAGTGAGCCACATCCTCGAGACTGCTGCGTCGTTCAAAGAGGTCAACGAGCGCAGGATCAAGAAGCTGCCTACGCTGCGCGGTCGAACGGTGGTCAACCTCTTCTTGGAGCCCAGCACCCGAACGCGAACCAGCTTCGAGATAGCTGCCAAACGCTTGTCGGCTGACGCCATCAACTTCTCGGGGTCGGCATCAGCGACGGTGAAGGGTGAGTCGCTGGCCGACA
>CAYXQU010000029.1:0-13051 GCA_964467305.1 uncultured Eubacteriales bacterium | reverse complement strand
GAAAATCTGCGCTTCTACAACGAAGAAGAGAAGAACGATCCCGAGTTCGCCAAGGCCTTGGCCCGGCTTGCCGACATCTACGTGAATGACGCGTTCGGGGCCGCGCACCGCGCGCATGCGTCGACGGCGGGCGTCGCCGACTACCTTCCGGCCTATGCAGGGCTGCTGTTGGCTCGCGAGATCAAGACGCTGTCCGGCATGGTCGCCGATCCCGAGAAGCCGTTCGTGGCGATCCTGGGCGGCAGCAAGGTCTCTGACAAGTTCGGCGTCATCGACCGGCTGATCGACTGCGTGGACGTGCTCCTCATCGGAGGCGGCATGGCGTTCACTTTCCTTGTGGCCAAGGGAATCGAAGTGGGCGACTCCATCGTTGAACCCGATTGGGTCGAGCCTGCCAAAGCGATGCTTGCCAAGGCCGCTGAGAAGGGCGCCGAGATCGTGCTTCCCACCGACTTCGTAGTGGCCGCAGAGATCGCCGATGACGCAGACACGCGTGTGGTGGGCCGCGAGGAGATCCCGGTGGGTCTCATGGGACTCGACATCGGGCCATCCACCGTCGAGCTGTTCAAAGGCGAGATCGCCGCAGCCAAGACCATCTTCTGGAACGGACCCATGGGCGTGTTCGAGGTGGCGCCGTTCGAAACCGGCACCAAGGCCGTGGCGATCGCCGTGGGGCGCAACAACCGCGCGGTGTCGATCATCGGCGGTGGCGACTCGGTCGCAGCACTCAAGAAATTCGAGCTCGAGGACCGGGTCACGTTCGTGTCCACCGGCGGTGGTGCATCGATGAAGCTGCTCGAGGGTGCTCCGCTCCCGGGCGTCGAGGCTCTACTTGATAAGTGACCCGGCGACAGCGCGGTGACTTCGATAGGTCGCCGCGAGGGTGCCGCCTGATGAAAGGGGAGTGCGACGTGGGCAGAAAGCCGATGATCGCGGGCAACTGGAAGATGTACAAGACCTCGGGTGAGGGGGCGATCCTCGTCCAGAACCTCGAGGAGCTTGTCGAGCAGTACTGGCACAGAGTCGACATCGTCGTGTGCCCGCCTTTCACCGGGCTCAAGGCGGTATCGACGGTGATCGAACTCGACCGCCTGACCGTGGGGCTCGCCGCTCAGAACGTGCACTGGGAGCCAGAGGGTGCGTTCACCGGCGAGATCGCACCGCGGATGCTCAAGGAGCTGCGCTGCGACTACTGCATCGTGGGACACTCCGAGCGACGCGAGATGTTCGGCGACACCAACGAGACGGTCAACAAGAAGGTGCGTGCTCTGTATGCCGAGGGCATCACGCCCATCATGTGCTGTGGCGAGTCCCTCGAGACCCGGGACGCGGGCGAAACCGACTCGTTCGTGCGCGAGCAGGTGCGCGCCGGTCTTGCGGGCATCACCGCCGAGCAGGCTGCGCAGCTCGTGATCGCCTACGAGCCCATCTGGGCCATCGGTACCGGGCGCACCCCCACGCCGGAAGCGGCAAACGATGTGTGCCGCTCGATTCGCGCGACGGTGGGCGCCTTGTTCGGGCCTCCGGCGGCTTTGCAGGTCAGGATTCTCTACGGCGGCTCGGCCAAGCCGGAGAACATCGGACTGTTCATGCCCGAACCTGACATCGACGGGGCTCTCATCGGCGGCGCTGCGCTCGACGCGCATTCGTTCGCCAGCATGGTCGAGGTCGCCGCCGGATACGCGGAGTAGCGCATGTCTCCCACCGTCCCTGCCGCGCTCATCATCATGGATGGGCTTGGCGTTGCAGCGCCGGGGCCGAGCAACGCCGTGACCTCTGCGTCGACACCCAATCTCGATACGCTCATGGCGCGCTATCCCCACACCACCGTCGAGGCGAGCGGCCTGGCCGTGGGCCTGCCCGAGGGCCAGATGGGCAACTCCGAGGTGGGACACCTGAACATGGGTGCCGGTCGCGTGGTGTACCAGGAGCTCACGAGGATCGACCTGGCCATCGAGGACGGGTCGCTTGCGACCAACGAGGTCCTCTCGGCACAGATCGACGCGGCCGTTGGCGACGGGCGCACCGTGCACTTCATGGGGCTCGTCTCGGATGGCGGCGTCCACAGCCACGTCAACCACCTGATCGCGCTTGTCGAGATGGCAGCCGGCAGGGGAGCACGCACCATCCGCGTGCATGCGTTCCTCGATGGCCGAGACACCCCGCCGCGCTCCGGGTTGGGCTACGTGCGCGATCTCGAGGGCAGGCTCGCGGACATCGGCGCTCGGACGGGTGCCTCGATCGCGGTGGCGACCGTCATGGGTCGCTACTACGCGATGGACCGCGACAACCGGTGGGACCGTGTCGAGAAGGCGTGGCGCGCGATGGTGCTGTGCGAAGGTGCCGAGGCTCCCGACGCTCTCACGGCCATCGAGCGGTCGTACGCGGCCGACGTCAACGACGAGTTCGTCGTTCCCGCCGTCATCGACTCATCGTGTGTCGATACCGGTGACACCGTCATCTTCTTCAACTTCCGGCCCGATCGCGCCCGCGAGATCACCCGTGCGTTCACGGACCCCTCGTTTCTCGGTTTCGACAGACCGGTATTCCCTCAGGTGCGCTTCGTGTGCCTCACCGAGTACGACCCCACCATCGATGCGGCCGTCGCGTTTCCCAAGGTGTTGCCCCAGCACGTCTTGGCCGATGTGCTTGCCGAGCGCGGCTTGCGACAGCTCCATATCGCCGAGACCGAGAAGTACGCACACGTGACGTTCTTCTTCAACGGCGGAGCCGAGGCCCCCAAGGCCGCCGAGGAGCGCATACTCGTACCCAGCCCGAAGGTGGCCACCTACGATCTGCAGCCGGAGATGAGCGAGCCGCTTGTCACCGAGAAACTCGTCTCGGCGATTCGCAGCGATGCCGCCGATGTCTACATCGTGAACTTCGCCAACTGCGACATGGTGGGTCACACCGGCGTGTTCGACGCGGCTGTCCTTGCGGTTGAGGCGGTCGATGCGGGGGTGGGGGCGGTCGTCTCGGAGATCGTCGCGAAGGGTGGCGTGGCGCTCATCACCGCCGATCACGGGAACGCAGAGTCGATGGTGGATTCGGACGGCACGACTCCGTTCACCGCGCACACGACTTCGCCGGTGCCGCTGATCGCCGTTGCGCAGGGCGATTTCACCTTGGCCGATGGCGGCATCCTCGCCGACGTGGCGCCAACACTTCTGGGCCTGATGGGCGAGCAGATACCCGAGGAGTGGACGGGGCGCAGTCTGCTGGTATACTGATAGACCGCGCTCTGGAGCCACCGGAGCACGTGGGTTGCCGATGAAACACGCTTCAAGGAGACATCTGTGGACGCTTTGCTCATCGCCGTTCTGATCGTCTGGGCCATCTCGGCCGTTGGACTGATCGTGTTCGTGTTGCTCCACTCCGGTAAGGGCACGGGGCTCTCCGAGATGATGGGTGGAGTGATGACCCCCACCTCAAGCGGCACCAGCGTGATCGAGAAGAACCTCGACCGCATCACCATCGGATTCGCGGTCGCCTTCATGGTCAGCCTGATCATCCTCATGATCATCTATCCCAAGGGCATCTAGCGCCCGTCAGACATAGCGTGATCCGTGACGCCCGGCACTCCTTTCTTGAAGGATGCCGGGCGTGTTGCATTTTGCTATTCGCGCACGTGAGGAACATACTTGTGAAAGGGCGTTGTGGCCTGGGGGAGACACAGTGCCGCTTCGCAAGTCAAGTATGCAGGAGGGTTGTTTTCTTATTCACAGTCAGGGACACTCCTGTGGTTGGCCTCGGCATCTGATGCCGTCGCCCTGATACATCGGGATTGTTGCGGTGTGCCCTTGCGGGAGCACGGGGCATATCCGTGAAGAAGTGTTTCGACCGAAGGGAGGCAGAAGTTGCACGGACACGTTCGCAAGATCCTGGCTGCCGCTCTGGCAGCAAGCCTTCTGGCTACGGTCGCCCTTGGCGGCTGCGCGCCGAAGACGACTGAGCCGGAGGCCCCCGCCGAGAGCGGCCCCACCAAGGGTGGGATGATGTCGTTCTACATTGGCGAGCCGGCATACATCGACCCGTACAACGCGCAAGAGACCGAGGGTATGCAGATCACCCAAGCGATCTTCGATTCGCTCACGGCGTTCGATGATCTCGATGCCACGAAGGTGCTGCCCGCGGCCGCCGAGAGCTGGGAGCCCAGCGCCGACGCCACCACGTGGACCTTCAAGCTCAACCCCAACGGCAAGTTCGCCGACGGCACACCGGTCACCGCCAAGGACTTCGTCTACGCGTGGAACCGCATCGCCAATCCGGAGACCGTCAACACCGCGACCGGCAAGCCGGATCCGTCGATCATCAGCTACCACCTGGGCTTCGTGAAGGGCTTCGACGACGTCTCGTCGGGCAAGGCCACCGAGATGGAGGGCGTCAAGGCTATCGACGACCTGACGCTCGAGGTCACCCTCACCCAGCCGTTCGCTGACTTCGAGTACGTGGTCGCGCACCCGTCGCTCGCTCCGGTGCCGCAGGCGCTGGTCGAGGGTGGCGTGGACGTCAACGGTGAGAAGGTCGCCTACGGCGAGATGCCCATCGGCAACGGCCCCTTCAAGATGGCCGAGCCGTGGAAGCACAACCAGTACGTGAAGGTCGACCGCAACGACAACTACTACGGCGAAGCTGCGCTGCTCGATGGTGTCGAGTTCCGCATCTTCAAGGATCCCGAGACCGCCTACACCGAGTTCGAAGCCGGCAACCTCGACTTCACTCAGATCGGTGAGGGCAAGATCGCGGATGCAGTAGCCAAGTTCGGCGAGTCTTCCGACGGCTTCACCGTGAGCCCCGGCGCCCAGGTTCTGCTTGGTGCTGAGGCTTCGACGTACTACCTGATCCTGAACAACGACAACGAGTTCCTCAAGAACAAGGATCTGCGTCGTGCGGTCTCGCTGGCTGTGAACCGCCAGGCGATCTGCGACACGGTCTTCGAGGGAACCCGCGAGCCCGCCGACAGCATCCTGCCGCCTGCCCTGGCTGGCTACAAGCCGGGTGCATGGACTGAGTCGCGCTACGACATGGAAGCTGCCAAGCAGGCACTCGTCGACGCCGGCTTCCCCGAGGGCAAGGGCCTTCCCACCTTCAAGCTGTCGTTCAACAGCGGTGGCGGCCACGAGAAGATCATGGAGCTCGTGCAGTCCGACCTTGAGGCCATCGGCATCAAGACCGAGTTCGAGTCCGCTGACTTCCCCGTGTACCTGAAGCAGCTCGACGAGGGCAAACACGAGATCGCTCGCCTGGGTTGGGTCGCGGACTATCCCATCGCGTACAACTTCCACTACGCGCTGTTCGACTCCAACTCGACCGACAACAAGGCGTTCTACAAGAACGAGGAAGTCGACAAGGCGATCGCTGAGGGGCAGACGATCGTCGACTCGGCAGCCCGCATCGCGAAGTACGAGGAGATCGACGCCACCATCGGTGCCGACATCCCCGTCGCCCCGCTGATGTTCTACAAGCACCACCACGTTGGTTCTGACCGGATCAACGACTTCGTCTTCACCGCGCTGTACTTCGGTAGCTTCGAGAAGGCCTGGATCTCGGCCGACACGCAGTAGGCACGTACAGCTCACAGCTCGAATCGAGGGGTGGCAGGGCATCGACCAGGTGTCCTGCCACCACTCGTGAGAGACGAAGAAGACAAAGGGCGTTGATATGGCTCAGTACATCACCAAGCGGATCATCCAGTTCATCCCGGTGTTCTTCGGGGTCACCTTGGCACTGTTCCTCATCTCGAACTTCATGCCGGGTGCAGACCCCATCCAGATGCGTTTCGGCGAGCGGACGCCGCCACCTGAGATCCGCGCGGCACTTATCGAGCAGTACGGGCTCGATCAGCCTTGGTACGTGCAGTACGGCAAGTACCTGGTAGCGCTGTCGCCGGTCAAGAAAGTCGACGGCGAGTGGGCTTTCACCGGTCCCGATCTGGGCACGTCGATATACACCGGCCGCGAGGTCACGCAGATCTTCGCCGAGACCTACCCCTACACCATCCGGCTTGCGCTGGTCGCCATCGCGATCGAGATCGTGGTGGGTATCGGCGCCGGGGTGATCTCGGCGGTCAAGCAGTACTCCTTCTGGGACGTGCTGGTGACCCTGTCGACCTCGGTGCTCGTGTCGTTGCCGGTGTTCTGGCTTGGCCTGATGCTGCAGTACATCTTCGGCATCTGGCTCAAAGAGGCGACCGGCGGGGCGTTCTACCTGCCCATCTCGGGCGCGTCTTCGGCGCAGTTCTCGGACTGGGCGCACCTGATCTTGCCGGGAATCACGCTGGCCTCGGTGTCCACGGCATACGCCGCGCGCATCATGCGAAGCCAGCTGCTCGAGGTCAACAACCAAGACTACGTTCGAACCGCGCATGCCAAGGGGCTGTCGGGCCGCGGCGTGTTGTGGCACCACTCCATGAAGAACGCGCTGATACCGGTGGTGACGTTCATCGGACTGGACCTGGGCGCCATGTTCGCCGGCGCCGTGCTCACCGAGACGGTCTTCAACTGGCCGGGGGTGGGTTTCACGCTCGCTCGTTCGATCTTCCAGCGCGACTTCCCCGTGGTCTTCGGCGGCGTCACGGTCATGCTGTTCGCGGTGATGATCATCAACCTGCTCGTGGACATCTCGTACGCGTTCCTCGATCCGAGGATTCGCTACGGTGGGGCGGGTGAGTGACGTGAAGCCTACCGACAAGACCGACACGACCGGTCGCATCATCCAAGATGGCGTCCACGATCTCGAGGGCGGCGCCGGCGGACGGCCGCCGCTGATCGAAGAGCACGTCGAGCATCAGACTCGCACGCTGTGGGGCGACGCGTGGTACCGCCTGCGTCGCAACAAGCTCGCGCTCGCCGCGCTGGTGTGGATCGCGATCGTCGCGCTCGCGGCGATCACCGCTGATCTGTGGGTCCCGCAGACCTTCGGCGACCCCAAGGCGATCAACTCCCAGACGGTGACCGAGCAAAGGCTGCAGGGGCCATCGCTTGAGCACCCCTTTGGCACCGATGACCTTGGACGCGACATCTTCGGGCGCGTCATCTACGGTGCGCGGGTGTCGCTCACCGTGGGTGTCATCGCGACGGCGATCTCGGTGTTCTTCGGCGTGCTTCTGGGCGCGTTCTCCGGGTTCTACGGCAAATGGCTCGATGCGGTGCTGATGCGCACCACAGACATCTTCCTGGCGTTTCCCTACATCCTGTTCGCCATCCTGATCCTGGCCGTTCTGCCGCCCAACGTGCGCGGCATCGTGCCGGTGATCCTGGCGATAGGGCTGCTGGGATGGCCCACCTTCGCGAGGCTGTTCCGGGGTTCGGTGCTCTCGGTCAAGGAGAACGACTACGTCGATGCGGGACGCGCGCTGGGCGCAAGCGACGCGCGGCTGATGTTTCGCCACATCATGCCCAACGCCATCGCGCCGGTGGTCGTGTACGCGACGATGTCGATCGGCGGCGCGATCCTGACAGAAGCTGCGCTGTCGTTCCTGGGTCTGGGCATTCAGCCGCCCGAGGTCTCGTGGGGCCAGATGATCGAGTCGAGCCGCGGCTACCTGGTGACCGAGCCACTACTGGTCGCCTGGCCCGGTCTGGCGATCCTGTCGACGGTGTTGGCGTTCACCCTACTGGGTGACGGCGTGCGTGACGCGCTCGACGTGAAGATGAAGGACTGATCAAACGTGGCCGATCATCTGCTCGAGGTCGATGACCTCAAGATGCACTTCCATACCCGCGACGGTGTCGTCAAAGCCGTCGACGGGGTCAGCTACTCCCTCGATGCCGGCGAGACGCTTGGCGTGGTGGGAGAGTCCGGATCCGGCAAGTCGGTCCACGCGCTCACGATGATGGGTCTTGTGCCCATGCCGCCCGGCAAGATCGAAGGCGGCGACGTGCGGTTCAAGGGCCGGTCGCTGCTCACGATGTCTGCCGAGGAACGCCGCAAGATCCGCGGCAACGACATCGCGATGATCTTCCAAGACCCCATGACGTCGCTCAACCCGGTCTACCGCGTGGGCAGGCAGCTCGCCGAGCCGCTCATGATCCACAAGTCGATGAGCAAGAAAGACGCCTGGGCGCGTGCGGTCGAGCTGCTCCGCTTGGTGGGGATCCCCCATCCCGAGCAGCGCGTCCGCGACTACCCGCACCAGTTCTCCGGTGGCATGCGCCAGCGCGTCATGATCGCCATGGCGCTCGCGTGCGATCCGGACATCCTGATCGCCGATGAGCCCACCACCGCGCTCGACGTCACCATCCAGGCCCAGATCATCGAGCTCATGCAAGAGATACAGGTGCGCACGCACTCGGCGATCATCATGATCACCCACGACCTGGGCGTGGTCGCCGACATCGCCGACAAGGTGCTTGTCATGTACGCCGGCCGACCCGTCGAGTACGGGACCACCGATGAGATCTTCTACCGGCCCTCGCACCCGTACACCTGGGGCCTCATGGACTCCATCCCGCGTCACGACATCACCGAGAAAAGCGAGCTGTGCCCCATCAAGGGCCAGCCGCCCAGTCTCATAGGCGCACCCGAAGCCTGCTCGTTCGCACCCCGGTGCCCGTATGCCAAGGACGTGTGCAGGACCACGACACCGCCGCTGCGCGTCTTGCAGGGTTCGCATGCGGCTGCGTGCCACTTTGCCGGCGAGCCCGGCTTCACCAGGACAGACGTCGCGTGTGCGGGGGTGAGTTCGTAGATGAGCGAGCTGTTGCGAGTCGAAGGGCTCACGAAGTACTTCTCGGCGAACGCGGGGGCACTGGGCCGCGGCAAGAGTGTGGTCAAAGCCGTCGACGGCGTGTCGTTTTCGGTGGGCGCAGGCAAGACGCTGGGGTTGGTGGGGGAGTCCGGTTGCGGCAAGTCCACCACGGGGCGCGCGCTGATGCGGCTCATCGAACCCACCTCCGGCTCGGTGAGCTTCGAGGGCACCGATGTTCTCAAGCTGCGGGGAAAGGCGCTCAAGGCGTTTCGCCGAGAGGTCCAGATCATCTTCCAGGATCCCTACGCGAGCCTGAACCCGCGCTTCACCATTGGCGAGATCATCGGCGAACCCATGATCATCCACGACATCGGGACGCGTGAAGAGCGCCGCAAGCGATCCCAGGAGTTGCTTGAGATCGTCGGTCTCAACCCCGAGCACATCAACCGCTACCCGCATGAGTTCAGCGGTGGCCAGCGCCAGAGGATCGGTATCGCACGGGCGCTCGCCCTCAATCCGCGCCTGATCGTGTGTGACGAGCCGGTCTCGGCACTCGACGTGTCGATCCAGGCCCAGGTGCTCAACCTGCTCGACAGGCTGCAAGACGAGCTGGGGCTCGCGTATCTGTTCATCGCACATGATCTGTCGGTGGTCCAGCACATCTCCGATGAGGTCGCGGTCATGTATCTGGGCAAGATCGTCGAGATCAGCGATTGGCGCGGGCTCTACGTGCGTCCGCACCACCCATACACGCAGTCGCTGCTGTCAGCGGTGCCGGTGCCCGATCCCGACGTGCAGCGCAAGCGTGAGCGCATCCTGCTCGCGGGCGACCCTCCGTCGCCAATCGATCCGCCGTCAGGGTGCCGGTTCCATACGCGCTGCCCCATCGCTCAGTTGCCGATATGTGCGCAAAGCGACCCGGAACTCAGGGAGGTCGCACCGGGGCACCGTGCGGCATGCCACTTCGCCAAGCCGTTCCCCATCGACGTGAAGAGCCTTGATTCGACGCTTATCGACGATTCCGCGCTGGCTGCGGTGACCGGTGCGCAGACGCGCGGAAATGAGGTCTAGCGCGCCGCTGTGACCTCTTGCTATACTTTCGCTCGCTGTCCCACCCCCCGCGGGTGGACACCACTTGTCCGAGTGGCGGAATGGCAGACGCGCTAGGTTGAGGGCCTAGTGTCCCTTGGGACGTGCGAGTTCAACTCTCGCCTCGGACACCAGAATCTACAGAGACCCCCGCCGCGTCAGTGGTGGGGGTCTCTTGCGTACGATGATCGATGCAATTGGAAAAGCGTCACCGTGCGACCACTGCTTGTCCTCCGCACCAGATGAATCACTGTGAAGCGCGCGTTGAGCAAGGTATGATGAGCATCCAACTTCAGGCGGAGAGGTTCATGAAGAAACGTATCGTCACCCTGCTCTCGATTGCCGCTGCGGTGCTTGCTGTGGTCGCCCTTGGCATGATGCTGTCGGCCCGACAGGGGTCCGGTGAGCGGCCGTATCAGCCACTGCTCTCCAACGAGAACACTGCCACGGTCGCGGCGACCAGGACGGTGGGCTCCGAGCACGCCACATCCCCGGTCCCGGCCGCTCCGGAAGTGTCGCGGCGCGACCAGGCCATCGCCAGCCAGAACAACGCGTCTGCCGAAGCGGAGTCCAAACCCAAGAGCAAGGCGACGGAGAAGAAGCCAAGCACAGAGCCCGAGAAGTCCTCAGATGACAAGGCCGATCCTTCGACCGGTAAGGTCAACGGGCTGACTCTCGAGCAGCGCAAGGCGTGCTTCTACGACCTGATCGGTGCTGAAGACCGCGCGGTGGCACAAGCAGAGGCCACCTACCCCATGGATGATGATCCCGAGAACGTGCAGAAGAACGTCGAGCTGCGGTTGCAGCTTCAGGAGCAGTTCGAGGCCGAGGTCGCCCAGGAGTACGGGGTGACCGCCGAGCAGCTCGACGCGATCGCCGAGGAGGGCATCCGGAACTCCTGGCCCATGCCACCTCTCCCTGATTAGGGAGCACAGGGGGCGTGTGGGCCACCCGTCTGGCTGATCACCCGGCAGGGCGATCGCAACGAGGAGCCTCGGAGTTGGTGCGGTGACACTGGAGGGCACAGAGTTCGAGAACGCCGTTGGCAAGGCGCTGGCGCAGCATGCGCGCGACATCGTCTTGCTGGTGAGTCCAACAGGGCGTATCGCGTTCGGCAACAACGCCGCCTTGCAGGCGTATGGCCTGAGTGCCGAGGAACTCAGCTCCAAGACGATCAGTGACCTGAGGGCTGCTCACACCCACTCCTCGGTTCGCGATCAGATGCAGATCGCCGCATCTGAGGGCATCTTGTTCGAGACTGAGCACCTGCGCTCCGACGGACAGAGCTTCCCTGTCGAGGTGAGCTCGCGGCTGGTGCAGCTCAAGGGCGAGAGCTATCTGCTTTCGGTGATTCGAGACATCTCGTCGCGGCGCGCCCGAGAGGCTGAGCGCGACGACCTGCTCAGCGATCTGGAATCTGCGAACCGGCAGCTCGAGGGGCTCTTGCGCATCATCTCCTGCGCGGTTGGCAACATCGAGATCGACGGTCTGCTCACCGAGGTGCTCGCAGCGTTGCGCGAGGTGATGGACGCCGATGGCGCACTGCTGTTCATGGCCGACGGCGAGATGTGGCGGCTGCGTGCTCAGGACGGCTATGCGGGGCTGGAGGGCTTCACGCTGCCCTTGGGCGATGGGTTCGTGAGTGAGGTCGCACGCTCTGGCGACGTCGAGTGGGTCGAGGACGTCCGGACCACCGCTCACGCGCACCCGGTGCACGAGCGTTTCGATGTCGCTGCGATGCTGGGGGTACCGCTCTATCTCGAGGGAGCACTCTACGGGGTGCTGGAGTGCACGTGGAACGAACCCCGGCTGATCAGCGACTCGGCGCGCGTCATGCTCAGGGTCGCTGCGGACAGGATCATGACAGCGGTGGCGGGTGCCCGTCGCTACGAGGTCGAGCACCGCATCTCCGAGACGCTGCAAGAGGCGATTCTGCGCGTTGACGCCGATGTCCCGGGTGTCTCGGTGGGCCACCTGTACCGCTCGGCGACACTCGCGACTCGCGTGGGCGGCGACTTCTACGACTTCTTCGCGGTGGGGGATTCGCGCGTGGGCGTGGTGGTGGGAGACGTTTCGGGCAAGGGCTTGCAGGCGGCGGTACTCACCTCGCTCGTGAAGAACACCATACGGGCGTTCGCTCACGCTTACGCGTCACCTGCCGACGTGCTTGAGCAGGCCAACGAGGTGCTCCTGGCCGCAGCGCGACTGCCTGACTTCGCCAGCGTGGCGTTCCTGCTCATGGATACGCGCACCGGTCATGTGGAGTATTGCAGCGGCGGGCACCCACCGGTGCTCGTGTGCCGAAGCGACGGCACGGTCGAGCCGCAGGAGTGCGGGTCGCCGGTGCTCGGGGCGCTTCCCGGGCTGGAGTTCGTCACGCACAGCTTCGATCTCGCTCCTGGTGAGGTCGTGTTGCTCTACACCGATGGAGTGACCGAAGCCAGGGACACCAACGGCGGGTTCTTTGGCGACGAGCGCCTCATCGCCTCGATGCGAGAGCTGATGACCGCAGACGTCGCGACGATCCCTGTATCACTGAACCGGGTGGTCATGGAGTTCACGGGTGGTAGGCTCAGTGACGACATGGCCATCGTTGCGTTTCGCCGCTCCTGAGCCATTCTTCGGCCCAGTGACGTTCACGCATCGCACCAGAGGAGGACGTGTGTTGCGCTTCGCGCACATAGCGCTGGGCGAGGGGCCGGGACTCACGTGCACCACGTGCACCCCGGATCCCGCGAGCCGGTACTT
The DNA here is from genome assembly GCA_964467305.1 of uncultured Eubacteriales bacterium. Classification (GTDB taxonomy): domain Bacteria; phylum Actinomycetota; class Coriobacteriia; order Anaerosomatales; family PHET01; genus CAVPCY01. The sequence goes on along the minus strand of CAYXQU010000029.1, from coordinate 525 downwards.
CTCGGCGCCTGAGATCACTCACGAAGTCGCGCGGGTGACCTCGGCGTGCGATGAAGGCGCGGCTCCCAATCTGTGTTTCGTGGGCCCCGAGCCCTTCATGCACCCCGCGCTGCCTCAGGTGATCGCGAGCGCCGTCGAGGCGGGGGCGGCCCGTGTACGGCTGCGAACGGATGCCGGCGCGCTGTCGGTTGGCGGTAACGCCGCCGGCGTACTGAGCGCGGGTGTCACCCAGATCGAAGTCGTGATCCTGGGGGCCGATGCCCACACGCACGACAGGCTCAGTGGCAGGAGCGGCTTGTTCGAGGCTGCGCGCTCCGGGCTCGCCACCTACCGCGAGCGCGCGAACACCGCAGGGCTGCCCATCGCGCTCATCGCGCTCGCGAGGGTGTGCAAGCACAACGTGGGGCAGTTGTCGGCGATGGTCGCCGAGGTCGCCGGCTGGGGCGTGAGCAGCATCGACGTCGAAGTGGCGCCAGGGGTCATGTTGGCACCGGGCGCAGTCGCCGATGCCCATCAGGCGGCGAT
>CAYXQU010000028.1:1741-13070 GCA_964467305.1 uncultured Eubacteriales bacterium | reverse complement strand
TGCGGCGAGTCCCAATAGGTACCAACGAGTACCAACAGTCACCAGGTATTTGGGCACCAAATCGGGCACCAAACCCGGCGCATCAAACCGCAGAACCCACGTAATCGAGCCGAAGCCAACCCCGGGGCCTTTCATTGTCAGCGATTGGGGTGACACAGCGGAGCCACGGCACCGCTCTCACGCTCTGTGGAGTGTGCGTCGGACGGCTGGGCCGACGGCCAGCCGTTACGGCCCAAACAAGGCGAGCGCGAGCATAAGCCTGGATTTGAGTTTGGAATCGCAGTACCCGTCACTCTCGTGTTCGCGCCCTGCGTGTACGTGTAAGCGCCGCTCATGCGCACCACGTGGACCTCGCGCCCGACAAGGAGCGGTCCGACCAAGAGCCTGTGCCGAGGCGGGTCGGTCTATACGTGATAGGCCTGCGACAACCTGTCGAGTAATGCGTGAAAGGCCTCGTGCACGCCCTCCCCTACCACGTCGCGCTCAATCCGCTCGTACCCAGCATTCAGCTCGTCTTGCACGGCCATCGGCAGCTCGCTATCGGCCGCGTCGAAGCAGTCGGCTTCTTCACGGAGGATGTGGGCACGAAGAAGCCGCGTGTACCCAGATATCGCGTCGGCAAGCTCGGTGCTCGCGGACTCGTCACCTTCCGCAAGACGTTGGCCGGCCGTCGCAATCCAGGCGACCGCCTCGCGACCCTTGGCGTGGTCAGCGCGCAGGATCACGATGGTCTCTTCGGTGGACTCCCTGTTTGCGGCACGCATCGCCGGGAAGAGCAGCTCCTCTTCTTTGGTGTGGTGGCACTGGTCCACAAAGACGCGGAGGAAATCGATCGTCTGCGCGAGATCGCTTGCGTCGGGTGGGGTGTTCGCCCGGGCGCACCCCGCCATGGCGTCCATGATATCGAGCATTCGTCCAACGCCTACGTGTTCGGATCTCAGGTCCGCTGTTGCGCTCATCTTGTTCACCTCGCGGTTCGGATGATCGATATCGACTCTCTGCATATGCCCGGCGCGACAGACTCACCAACATCTCGGTCCCTTGCCAGTGGGTACAACCCAGGAATGGACTCGTGAGTGAAGGCTGGGCTCCAATGTGGGCAAGTATTATGGCGTCAAGGGCTACGTCGTGCTGGAGCCAATACGCTAGCGCAGATGGCGATGAAGTCTCGTACTCGCTGATGGTGGCTGACCCCTGATTGGTCACGTCATCAGCCGGGTCGGATCGGTCGAGGTCGAGTCAGGACCCACGCGGTTCGCGAGGCTTGTGCGAATCATCATCGACCAACAGCTCTCCGAATCGTCGGCGAGCGCAATCATCGCCCGAATCGGGCGCGACATCGGACTGACACCGGAGACAGTCAAAACGACCGCTCGCGCTAGAGGTCCCACTCCCCTGCAGCTTCCGGCTGGAAGATCACTCGCTCAATTCTGAGTGTCCGTGTGCCTGACGGCGTGGGCCACTCGACAGTGTCACCTGCTCTGTAGCCGATGATAGCCGTGCCGACCGGTGCGAGAATCGACACCGCACCCTCGACCGAGTCCGTGTCATTCGGGAAGACGAGCGATATCTCCATCTGGTCGGCGGTCTCAACATCCGCCAGCTGGACCTTGGAATTCATCGTCACCACATCGCCGGGAACCTCGTGCGGTTCCACGATCAGCGCCCGATCGAGTTCACGGATGAGGCCGGCCAGGTCATCCCGTGTACGGGGCGCTGCGGCATCATTCACCACTGTCCGCAAACGATCAAGATCATGCTGCGTAATCACGATTCGCTTGGTATTCACGGTCACTCTCCAATTCCGACTTCGTAGCACGACAACCGGCCTCAAGACCGGTTGCTCGGGTAATGATACCTCGAAGGCGATGCTCATGGTCGCTGAGGCCATTGTTGGTTCGCCTAGCGAACTCGGCGCTAACCTCAGCCATGTACCCGCTGGCATACCGCGGGACGCGGGATCGGCCTCCGACTGACCGCGGTTTTGCTGCGCCACGGGACACAAGGTGAAACGCGTTCCACGTCGGCTCGGCTATGTGAAAGGTGCTGTCAAGCAGGCAACTTTCTGATTCAGGTGACCAACGGCTTCTGACGGCGCTTGTCGCCTCACCCTCCCGTCCTGCACGACCCTCAGCGGCGATTCTCTCGGAGACAATCAGTCGCGTGCGCCGACCGGTGCGACCCCCGGCACGACAACCTGCGCGCGCACCCCGCGAAGCTTTCCCTGCAGCCTCAGCGAATTGCCGACGACGAGCAGACTGCTGGACACCATGGCTATGGCGGCGATGGCCGGAGTGATCAAGCCGAAGGCGGCCAACGGCAGGGCCGCGGCGCATCTTGCTCAGGTTGCGTTTCGCGCGGCCGCAATTGGCGCTCCGCCCGTGTCGGCGCGACAGCTCACAAGCTCTCTCAGTTCCTCGCTAGTGGGTATAACCGCTGAATGGAGATTGGCAGGTACACCGCTCAGGTGTTCCTCCTCTTCGGAAAGGAAGTCGATATGTCGAAGGTCGCGTATACCAAAAGGAACGTGGAGAAGTGCTGGTGCGGGTCTTGCCCGGTGCAGGTCCACAGCAAGTGTGCTCATGACCTGTACGAAGCCTCCAAGACGACCGACGAACTGCCTCCGCCCGATCAACTTGGAGGCCTGTATTGCTCCACCGGCACGGCGGTCTGTGAGGACCTCAGCTTCGTGAACCTCTGCAACTGCCCCGCCTGTCAGGTGTGGGGCGAGAATGGGCTGGCCGGCAACCACTATTGCGAGCATGACCCCGCAGCAAGCTAGGCCGCCTCACAAGAAGAGAGACGTGGTGCAGATGAGCATCGGGCTCAAGCGCGTCTATGATCCCGCTTCCAAGTCCGACGGCTACCGGATCCTGGTGGACCGGCTGTGGCCGCGGGGCCTGACTGAAGAGTCGGCGAGCGTCGACCTGTGGCTGCGACGGATCGCCCCCACGACCGAGCTGCGGAAGTGGTACGGCCACGATCTGGAGAAGTGGCCGGAGTTCCAGAAACGCTACGAAGAAGAGCTCTCGGGGCATGCGGAACTGCTCGATCTCGTCTTGGACATCGAACGGCACAGAAAGATCGTCACGATCCTGTTCGGAGCCAAGGACGCTGAGCACAACGAGGCCAACGTCGTGCTCACGGCGTTGGGGCGTCGCACGAAAGGCGACATGCACGACTAGGGCGCCGCGCCAACGCGCACTCAAGCCCATTGCGTCAACGATTCTGAGGAGAGAGATGAAGGCGACTGTCGACGAAGACCTGTGCATCGGTTGTGAGCTATGCGTAGATACATGCCCACAGATCTTTGAGATGCAGGATGACGGTTTCTCCCACGTAATGGTCGAACCGATACCGCCCGAGCAAGAGGACTGCGTGGTTGAGGCGGTGGAGATCTGTCCCGTTACCGCGATCTCCGTGGAGTAGCGCCCTAGAATCCGTGGCCGAAGCCCACAGTGTCATTTCTATCCACGACCGAGAGCGCAACGGGCGCGAGACACTCACAGGCGGTGGTCTGTGATGCATAATCGGATTCCAGAGCCAATAGACCTAGTACGGAGGTCAGCAGTGCCAGACTCGTACGAATTGCTCGGCGGACAACTTCACATGTTCGTGACACAGCCACCAATGCTGCCGCTCACGTTCAACCAGTATCTACTCGCAACAGAAGAGCCTCTGCTCGTGCACACAGGCAGCAACGCAGATGCAAGCCGATTGTGTGCCCAGCTCCGGGTGGCGCTTGGCGACAAGGAACTGCGCTATGTGTTCGTCTCGCATTTCGAAAGCGACGAGTGCGGCGGGATTGTCAAAGTGCTCGACGCCTTCCCATCGGCCTTCGCCGTGTGTTCAGAAGTCACGGCTCGGCAGCTTGCCGGATTTGGCTTGACGGAACGCTCGCTCGTGAAATCGCCGGGTGAGACCCTCGACCTCGGCGATGGAGGTCTTTCTTTTGTCGCGTATCCCTCCGAGATGCATCTATGGGAGGGGTTGCTCGCCTTCGAGGAAACACGCTCTATTCTCTTCAGCAGCGACCTGATCATGCGGCTCGGATCGCTCGATCACCCAGTCGTCAAATCCGACTGGGTGACGGAGGTCGAAGCGATCTCGACCGAGAAGATCCCGGATCCGGTCGCGCTGGAGAAGATGAGGCGAGTCTTGTCGCCGCTTGCTGTGCGCTTCGTCGCAACGGGGCATGGTCCGGCGCTAGATGTCGAACGCCGCTAATTTCGGCATCCTTGCAGGGTGTCGGAGCGCCCTCGATACCGACCAGGCCCCATCCATAAGCAGACAAGAGATACTCAGACAGAGGAGATTGAAGTGATTCGTCGGCTAAACGAGCTCGAGATAGCGCGAAAGACCGCAATTCATGGCGGAGAGGGGCCGGCTCTCGTCGTCGACTATCTCAAGAATGGTGAGATGAGCGGGGTGATCTCGGCGGGACGGGTCATGCTCGAACCCGGCGCCAGCATCGGTAATCACCCGCACCCAAGGCATGACGAGCTCTATCTGGTGGTGGAGGGCACCGGCATCGGAATCCTAGATGGCGAGCGGTTCGCGATCGGTACCGGCGACATGTATGTACTGAAGGCCGGGCAGTCTCACGGCATGCACAACGATTCTGATCAGCCTCTCGTATTCTTCATGCTGATGACCGACGGCAACCCTCAGCTCTAGCGCGAAGATCCGCCACGTACTGCTGGTTCCGACCGAGGTCAGGTGCGCTTGGCCGGCTCGAGAACCAACGGGTATGTGAGACGCTCTCCGTCCACCTCGGCGAAGGCGGTCAAGCGATGTGGCCGCGAGGAATGGGGACCGATGATGTCGTTCACGGGTATCCCACGTACAACGAGCGCGTCTCCGATCAAGGACCGGTGGCAGCGCCACGGCACCGCCTCTGCGCACATGACCGCCACGATGCTCTGCCGTGCTTCGACCACCAAGTAATCAAGTGCTGTGGCGAACTCGGGCGACTGCATGTAGTCGGCATATCCCCGAAAGGCGAGGCTGTGCCAACCGAGATTGCGAGAATCCGGCGCTGCATGGCGGAATCCGCCGAGCCCCGGCATATGCTCATACGCTATGCCGGCGTCAGATAACCAATCGGGCATCACGGAGATGTCGAACTGCGGGTTATGCCGTGAATGCGGAACCGTCCTCACGTCTGCGACCCGCCCGATTCCAAACTCCCGCAGCAGTGCGACGAACTCATCAGCGGAACGCGTTGAATGGCCGACGGTGTGGACTAGAAGGCCCATGTCAACTCACCCGCCTCAGTCTCCACGCGCTCGGGCCGCCATCAGGTAGAAGCTCGCTGCGGATCGGTGGGGCCTCCATGCCTCGGCACGTTCGATGAGTTCGTCGCGACTCGCGGGGCGCCCCAAGCTCATCATCTCCCCGGCTTGTGCGCGAACACCGAGGTCATCGACGGCAAGAACGTCCGGTCGGGCCAAAGCGAACATCAGAAACATCTGCGCCGACCAAGGGCCCACGCCGCGCAGGCGCATCAGCTCAGACATGACGTCCTCATCGGCGAGGGCTTCCAGCCGATCTGAATCGAAGTCCCCGACAAGGAATCGTCGGGCTATCCCTTTCACGTAGGACGCCTTCTGATGTGACAGACCCACCTCTCGGAGCACAGCCTCGTCGGCCGAAGCCAGAGCCTCGGGTGTGATGTCGAGAGTGGTAGACAACTTCCCGAAGATCGCACGGGCTGCGCGCTCCGAGAGCTGCTGGCCGACGATTGAGCGGACCAGGGCGACGAAAGGATCCGACGGAGGTGAGAGACGAATGATGCCCACGCGTGTGATCAGGGCGCCGAGCGCCGGGTCGGCGTCGGCGAGCGCGAGAGAGGCGTCGTCATCGGATTCGTAGTGTATGGAGGGGCTCATGAACTGGTGTATGCCCACACCGCTTCGTTCGCATGCTCGCCTCGAGCAACTCGACGCCCCGTCTACGCCACAGCTGTGCGACCGTTGCCGGCGAGTTTTGCCGAAGTGTTGCCAGGGTAGGTTGTCAGTATTCACCGCGACAGAAAGTGGATGCTCATTCTTCGCGTTGAGCGACGTCTATGGGCGCCGGCTGGGGGCCCGTCCGGCCCCCGAGCCGGCCGGCGCAACGAGTTCCCATCCGGAAAATTAGACGGAGAAGACATGGCCAAGGAAGCTGGCGGTCCGCTGCTCTCAATACTAGACCTGCATGTGCGCATTGGCGGTCGGGATGTGCTGCGAGGCGTAAACCTCGCAATCGCATCGGATGAGACCCACGTGCTTCTGGGGCCGAACGGCAGCGGCAAGACCACGTTGCTGAACACTATTCTCGGGATGCCTGGCTACGAAGTCGATCAGGGCAGCATCGAATTCAAGGGCGTTGACCTGCTGACCCTGGAAATCGATGAGCGCGCACGCCTGGGAATCGGCATTGCCTTCCAGCGGCCACCCTCGGTTCGCGGGGTCAAACTGCAACAGATAATGGAGCTCGCCTCGGGCGGCCGAGCCGGCGAGGGTCGCTTGTCGGCCATAGCCGAGGAACTCGAGCTGGGACAGATACTCGAGCGAGATGTGAACATGGGATTCTCGGGGGGCGAGGCCAAGCGCTCGGAGATGGGCCAACTGCTCGCCCAGCAACCCGACCTCGCCCTGTTCGACGAGCCGGAGTCCGGCGTCGACCTCGATAACATCGCCGTTGTGGGCGGCGCCATCCAGCACCTGCTCAAGGGCCCTCTCGCCAACGATCCGCGGCGTGCCGGCCTCATCATCACCCACACCGGTCACATCCTTAAGTACGTGAACGCCGACGTCGGCCACGTGCTGTATGAGGGGCGTATCGCGTGCAGCGGCAATCCCCTCGACCTCATAGCCGACATTGGCCGTCAAGGCTACGAAAAGTGTGTGGAGTGTGCGACATGCAACCTGTAGACAACACTGCGCAGCTGCGCAACGGCTCGCCGGCAACGCTCACGCGTCTCGCCGAGATCCGTGCACTCGCAGAGTCGGCCATCGACAAGCCGGCGGCTCTGGGCCCTGACATCGATATCTCGGCGTTTACGACCGTCTCCGAGCAACAGCGCGTGGACTCCCTCGCTTCACTTGAGAAACAGGTGCGCGAGACTGCGTTGATGAGCGGCTTCACGGCCGACGAGTCGCAGCGATCGGCATCGTACTTTCAGATGGACCGGACGCCCATCTACGAGCGGGTCGCCGAAGCGTTCGGGGGAGCAATCGAGATAATGGGGACCGAAGACGCCCTCGTTCGCTACCCCGACGAGATGGTTGAGAATTACTGGTGGACGGCCGTCGCGCCTGATAAGGACAAGTACACGGCGCTCGTGGCGCTGCACCAGACGGAGGGCTACTTCATCCGGGTGAAGGCGGGTCAAAAGGTCGACAAGCCGATCCAAGCATGCCTCTTCATCTCGGAGAGCAACGTCAGTCAGAACCTGCACAACGTCATCGTGGTCGAAGACGGCGCCGAGGCGAACGTGATAACGGGGTGCAATATCGGTACAGGCGTCAAGCAAGGACTCCACGCTGGTATCAGCGAGTTCTTCATTGGTAAGGGGGCCAAGCTCACGTTCACGATGGTCCACAATTGGGACCAGGACTTCTCCGTACGCCCGCGCACCGCGGCCATCATCGACGATGACGGCACGTTCGTAAGCAACTACGTGCTCCTGAAGCCCGTACGGTCTATTCAGGCGTTCCCTGTCGCGCGCCTTGAAGGCGCCCGATCACGCGCGGTCTTCAACACCATCGTATCCGGGCTCGGAGATTCAGTGATCGATCTGGGTACGGAAGCCCAACTTATCGGTGAGGGTTCGCGCTCCGAGGCTGTGGCCCGAACCGTATCCCGCGACAATTCGGTGGTGTATTCGCGGGGTCGGCTTATCGGCAGGACGAACGACTGTAAGGCGCACCTGGACTGTCGCGGTATCGTCCAGTCCGCGACCTCCACGCAATGGGCGATCCCCGATCTCGCAAGCGAGGGAGCACCGGGCGCCGAGCTTTCACACGAGGCCGCCATCTCTCCCATCGCCGCGGAGGAGGTCTACTACCTTATGAGTCGCGGCGCACCGAAGGATGAGGCCGTATCAATGATTACCCGGGGCTTCCTCGACATCGAGTTCCCGGGGCTGCCCGACGCTCTGCGGCGCCAGATTGACGCCGCAATCGAGGAGACGAGCAGAGAGTCGATGTAGCATTCGACTTCGAAGAGCTCGACGTGTCACTGCGATGGGCTCCGGGCATACTCCAGGCACTAGCAACGACCCGAGGAGGCCACAATGTCAGGACGTTCACCGGCAGGTCCGCTGATGGCCGAGCACCGAGTCATCGAGCGGATGCTCGCGATCCTCGATGCCCAGCTGAGTGTGATGGCCGAAACGCGGGCCGCTGACCCCGCCATCATCGACACGGCAGTCGACTTCATCCGCACTTATGCCGACCGCTGCCACCACGGCAAGGAGGAAGACATCCTGTTTCGGCGCCTCGCGGACAAGCCTCTCGACGATGAGCTGGCCGAAGTAATGGCGGGACTCGTCGAGGATCACGTGCGGGGACGCTCGATGACCCGCGGTCTAATCGAAGCCAACACCCGATATCGCTCCGGCGATGTGGCGGCGCTCAGCGAGATTGAATCGTGCATACGCGAACTGGTGGAGTTCTACCCGGTGCACATCGCGAAGGAGGACCGGCATTTCTTCAAGCCGTGCCTCGAGTACTTCACGGACGCCGAAAAGGAAGCGATGCTCGCGGACTTCGACGAGTTTGACCGCGCGCTTATCCACGAGAAGTACCACGGCATCGTCGAGAGCTTGGAGCAGGCCGCCCTATAACGCGATATCGCTCGCGGGCTGAATCGACCAGTGCTGGTCGTGTCGAGCGAAGTTGGAAGCGATGCGAACGCGCCGGGAGCTGAGGCCGCGAACACAGCGCTGGCGGCCGTCGTCGCCGGGGCGCCCGGGGGCTACAGCGTGAGCATCGACGGTGCGCGGCACCTCAACTTCACCGACTCTGCGGTCACGTTCAGCCCGGTAGAGCGATTGGGCGGTTTGCTGGGCACGATCAAAGGGGCACGCGGCCTGAAGATCACCTCGGCGTATCTGGGTGCGTTCTTCGATCAAACGCTCAAAGGACGTGTGTCGCCTTTGCTGCTGGGCGCGTCCAAAGGAGTATCCGGAAGTTCGCGTGAACTCGCCTAGTTGGTGAACTGGTGAGACTCGCAACGTGGGACAGCGGTTTCTATGCCGACTCGTCTTGGGCACCAAATCGGGCACCAAGTCGCCGTCGAAGGCCTCTCCTCAGCAACAGGGATGTTTGGGCACCACATTAAGACGGCAATTGCCGCTGAGCTGCTGTTTTGTCACAGATATAGCCTGCAGAGAGGTCCGATTTGGTGCCCGATTTCAAGCACACTTCAGGGATTCACAGGCCTCTGACCTGCGAACAAATGGTGCCCCCAAGGGAATTCGAATCCTGACCTGCGGGTCTCAGTAGGAACCAGCACGGCTCGCCGGGGCTCGCATCATCGCATGGATACAGGGGTTGTCTGGCTCAGGCGATCCCGAGCAGTTCCGGCTTGCTGCGGGCCGACTTGGGCCGCTTCGCTACTATAGGGCACGGTACTGGCACAGGGGCCCTACACGGTCAAAGGTCAGACCCGCACCGAAGGCTCGCTACGGCCTTCCCCGGTGTCTAACGAGACGGAGCAACTCAAACTCCACTCTCGCACTGGAGAAGGGGTCTGGCCAGGACAATTGCACGTCAGTTGACCGAACGCGCATGCCGCAGACCGGAAACCCCAAGCGCCATGAAGTAGATCGACACAAGGAGCGACCCGACCGCACTCGTTATGTAGAAGCGCGTGTACTGTCCCCCCCCGTGCATCCCAGCTACTGATCCCACCACCGACAGGGCGATTCCAATCAAAGCGATTCCGCTCAGCGAACGCGGGACACCGCCGGTTGCAGCAAGGCCGAGTACCAGCATCACCAGCGCCAAGTCCCCAATCTGTGCGGCCGACACAGCGAGCCAAGGAGGCATATGACCCAGAATCACTCCCCCAGAAACGACCGCCACAGAAACGGCGCCAGCGCCCAGCGCAGCTGTCAAGAACACTGCGCTTCTGCCTGATTGAAACGCCCAGCGATAGGCAACGACGGCGAACAACACGAATGCGGTCGCTGCCACCGCCAGTCTCAGGGTCATGACATCGGGCAGGGGCACCACGGCGAGCAGCCCAAGAGAGACTCTCACCCTTGCATAGGCGCTTGGAAGCGAGAGCACGCCTCCCAGAAGAGCACAAACGGACGCAATGACAAGCGCTTTCTGGCGCAGATTCTGCATTGGTGTCCTTCCTCCAGTTACCTCAGGCGCTTGGACGACCCTTTGGCCTCTTGAACGGGTTCTTGAGATTGAACTTCACGGTGAGGTTCTTGGAGTCTTCCCCAGCCATTATGGACACTCCACAGGCTGCATTCGGAACGGCCGTTACGGTGACTGCTACGGAGTCTATCCAGTAGCTCGCATAGTCAGAGGACCGACGGTTCATCCACTTCCCTCCGTTCCGTCCGTTGAAGTTCTCAGCTCCGTTCCAAACGTTCTTGCCTGAGTACAACGAACCCTTCGTGGTGTAAGAACCTGTCTTGGTGAGAATCGTGTAGTTGGTAGTGAGGACCACGTCATACCAGACCGCATCGATATTGTTGATGCTCTCCTTGGTCACCCTGCCTGTAGCGAAGGCCCACAGCGTCTTGGAGTTCTTGAGCTTCCAAACTGCCTTGGCGTAGACCGTTAGCTTCAGCTTGCCTGCGCGAAGTGAGCCCGGCGCCACCACCATGAGATCAACGTCAATGTACTTCGGCCCTTGCTTCGTCGTTATCGGTGTGGTGGCTAAGCCGCTTGGATCCCTCCCATGTACGGGGTCTCCACCGCAATACTGGTATGCGCTCTCCTCGCCATCGGCCTTCGCCGGATCCTTCGTCATGAACTGCATTGTCGCTGGATCGTAGTAGCGTGCGGACAGGTAGTAGAACCCGCTTTCAGTGTCATGGGCGTAGCCCGCGTAGCGCAGCACCTGGCGGGTAGCGATCGCAACAGCCTGACTCGAGGTGAGCAGGCTGGTAGGACTTGAAAGCGTGCCGGACGAGATCGGGTTGCCCCACGGGTCATATCGATACGATGCGAACGCGTCCCCAGCCGCATCGAGCAGCTCGACCACGTCACCACGATCGGTCGTCACCATCGCGAACGTGATCGGCTGGGCCGCATCCGACCCCTGATAGACGCCGGCGTACGGTCGAGATACACCGTCGTAGAGATAGGTCACCGTC
>CAYXQU010000028.1:0-1731 GCA_964467305.1 uncultured Eubacteriales bacterium | reverse complement strand
CGCTTCGCTCGGCAGCATAGGTCTGCAGCTGCAGGCCGCTGTAGGTCCACGTGGTCGTGGTGGTGTTCACGCCATCGGTGACCACCGACTTCGTGCGCTGCCCGTTCGCGTCGTAGGCGTAGGTCGCATCGGTCCCTGCGACGCCTTGCGTATCGAAGGTGGCGAGCCTACCGGCATCTGTGTAGGTGTAGGTCGTCTGGTTCGGGTTGCCGCTCGGGCCCTCGCTCGTGCGCCACCCGTGCTCGGCGTCGAAGCCGACGACCTTGGTCGCCCCATCGCGCGTGAACGAGGTCAGACGGTTGCCCGCTCCGTAGCTCAAGGTGGTTGAGCCCAGGTCACTTGTCGCACTCAGGATGTTGCCGGCGGTGTCGTAGGTGTAGCTCATGTCCGCGGAGCCGATCGATGCGGTTGCAAGCCTGCCGTCGGTCGTGTAGGTGTAGGAGTTGTCGATCGCGCCGCCGTAGGCGAGGTCGAGGGTCTCGGACGACTTGCGTCCGTTGCTGTCGTAGGTGTAGGTGCGAAAACCGGGCTTGGACGCGCTGAGTCCTGCCCCCCACTGGTAGGCGAGTCTGCCGGCGTCGTCGTACTCGGCGCTGGCGCTCAGTGTCGAGCCGCCGACGTCGATGGTTGCCGCGGTCTCGCGATCGGCAGCATCGCGCGCGCTCACCTCTCGCGACAGCGAGACGCCGGACCCGGCACTCACCCGTGACTGTTCAAGCGAACGTGAATCGAGGGTGACTGTCGTTGTGAGCCCTCCGTAGGATATCTCGGCGGTGGTGGGCCCTTGAGCCTGGGCGACCGGGTAGACGACGGTCGTCTCCTGACCCAGATCTGTCACCTGCGAGGTGACGCGCCCGAGCGAGTCATATGAGTTGACCGTGTCTTTGATGGTGGTGCCGCTTGCGGCCGACATTAGCTCTCGCACGACCCGCCCGAGCGCATCATGAGCATAGCGCGTCGTCTGGCCGTCGGCGTCGGTTGTCGCCAGCCGCTTGCCCGTGGAGTCGAAGACGGCACTCGAGGTCTTGCCAGCCACACTCTCAGCCACCACGTTGCCGGCCACGTCGAAGATGCGCTGGATCGCCACATCATCGGCGTCGGTGTCGACGAGTGCCCAGGACATCGCGTTGTACGTCGTCGTGGAGGCGGGCGAATCGGGTGCCTGTGCGCTGATCTGTCTATCGGCCAGATCGAACGTGTAGGCGGTCGAGGACTCGCGCGGACCGTTCGAATCGGTCACGCTTAGTATGGTGCGTCCGCCTTTGTCCCTCGCGGTGAGCGACACGTCATCGGCCGTCTGCCGCGAGACGATCTCGCCTGTCGCGTCGTAGTCGTACTCCGTGTAGGTGCCATCCACCCTGTCCTCGCGCGTGAGCAGACCCTTGTTCGCGCCCGACCCCGCATAGGTCTTGGTGTCTGGCGTGGTGCTCGCCGGAGCGTAGGCCTCGATCTCACGCCCCGATGCGTCGAAGACGAACCGGCTCGCCGTGAGCTCCGAGGCCGTGTCGGCCCCTTCAGCCCACTGCTTCGTCATGTTGCCCATGGCATCGTAGTGAGTGATCGCACTGCCGGGCACCGTCGGGTTGTCGACTGTCGTCTCAAGCCCGCGGGTGTCGCAAGTACGGACGACGACGGCGTCCGGTGTGCCACTCGAATGGATCGACGCGCTCGTGAGCGTCCGGCCTTCAGCCGAGACGACCGTCTTGCTCCAGTCACCGATCAGTCCACCGG
>CAYXQU010000027.1:0-13101 GCA_964467305.1 uncultured Eubacteriales bacterium | reverse complement strand
GCATCAGCCAGACACGTCAGGACCGCACGCTCTCCGGCAGCAATCAACATGACGTAGCCGTCTTCACCCTCGATGAACACCTGGGTGAGCTGACCCTTGCCGAGTTCGGCAGCAGCTCGCTCCCCCAAACCGAGGATCGCTGCCGACATCGCGCCCACTCGGTCTTCCTGCATGCCCTCCGGAAGCGCCGAGGCCATGGTGAAGCCGTCCAGGGACACCAAAGCGGCCGCTTGCACATCGTGGTTGTCGCGCATCAGATCATCGAGTGCCGCAGCGATCTTCGATTCCCTGTCCGACAGAGCACGAGCTGCGGGCGGCGCACTTGCGGGGATCTCGGCCGCAGCCACAACGGGGCTATCCGGCATCGCCTGCGGCGCAGCCGAGACGACAGCAGGCTCAACGATGGGAATCACCTCGTTGAGGGTGGCCGGCGCAGCAGCGCCTGTCGCCGGTACGACCACCTGCTCACCCACGGCGAACTGCGGTTCTTCGGTCTCATCGGTGGCGGCGTCCAAGAAGAAGTCGCCGACGGAGTTGTCTGCCATGACGGGAACACCTTCCGAAGGGTCGTTGCCGAATCGCTCAAGCCGTGAGTGAGGCGCGTGTGCGTTCGGTGAGCGGCGAGCTCGTTCATACTCTCACGACGAGTGACTCGCCGACAACAGACCGACGCAAGCAAACCCTCGCCGTCACCAAGACGTCACCCGATCAGTTCACAACGCGCAGAATCTCCTCGATCGAGGTCTGGCCGAGTTTGACCTTGGCGAAGCCGTCATCGCGCAAAGTGAGCATGCCCTCGCTGATCGCCTGCACGGAGAGACGATCGGCCGAGGCACGCTCGACGGTGAGTCGCTCGATGGGCTCGGACATGGACATGACCTCGTGGATTCCCATCCGGCCACGGTAGCCGATTCCGCCACAGCGCTTGCAGCCGGCTGCGCGGTACAACTTGGGAAGGTGCTGTGGGTCGTACGGGAACCCGATCCGATCCAGCGCAGCCGGCTCCGGGGTGTAGGACTCGCGGCAGTCGGGGCACAGACGGCGCGCGAGGCGCTGGGCGACGACCAAGGTCACCGCCGATGCGGTGAGGAACGGCTCGACACCCATCTCTGTGAGGCGCGTGATCGCCGACGGAGCATCGTTGGTGTGTAGCGTGGACAGCACCAAGTGTCCGGTGAGCGCCGCCTCGATCGCGATGGTACCGGTCTCTTTGTCTCTGATCTCACCGATCATGACCTTGTCGGGGTCCTGACGCAGGATCGATCTGAGTGCCGCGGCGAAGGTGAGGCCCGCCCGCTCGTTCACGTGGACCTGGGACAGCCCCGCGAGTCGGTACTCGACCGGATCCTCGACCGTGATGAGGTTGGACTTGGGATCGTTGGTCTCATTGATCGCCGCATACAGCGTGGTCGACTTACCCGACCCCGTAGGTCCCGTCACGAGAATGGCGCCATACGGGAGCCGAAGTGCGGCGAGCAGCCGCTCCATGTTCGACTCGAGGAATCCCAGATCCGCCAGTGACATCATGATCGAGTCTTTGCGCAGGAGTCGCATGACCGCCAGCTCCCCGTGCACGAGAGGAAGCGTCGCGACTCGGAAATCGACTGACTTACCGTCAAGAACCACGCCGAATCGCCCATCGAGGGGGACACGTTTCTCGGAGATGTCCATGCCTGCGTTGATCTTGAGACGGCTGATGAGCTGACGGTGCACGGACTTGGGGGTCTTGATGATTTCGCGGCACACCCCGTCGATCCGGTAACGGACGCGCATCTCGTGTTCGCCCGGCTCGATGTAGATGTCGCCAGCTCCTTGGCGGATCGCGTCGGTGATGATCTGGTTCATGAGTTTGGCGACCGTCGACTCCTCGCCGATCTCGTCGCCTTCTCCACTGTCCTCAACACTGGTGACCCCCTCGAGGTCTCCCAGCATCGCCTCGACATTCGTCTGCGAAGTGGAGAACCGCTCGATCGCCGAGATGATGTCGCTCTCGGTGGATACCACCGCACGGATGTCGAGCCGCGTCACTATGCGCAAGTCGTCGATCGCGAAGATGTTCGCGGGGTCGGCCATGGCCACCACGAGCTCGTCTTCTTCGAGCTTGACGGGCAGGACAACGTGCTTGCGCATCAGATCGGTGGGCACGAGCATCGCTGCGTTCGGGTCTATGTCGTAGGCGCCCACGTCCACGTAAGCCAAGCCCATCTGCTCAGCCAGCACCTGTGCCACTTGGGAGCCCTGGGCATACCCCAGCTCTTCAAGCACGCCGGGCAAGGTCCGACCTACGGCCTGCTCCATCGCTTCGAGCAGCTGATCCTCGGTCACCAGACCTGCTCGGACGAGCATCTTGCCCAATCGCTGCATGGATGCCGTTGACATATGTCAGACCCCGGCTCTCGTGGCTAGTTCGCGCTCTGCAGCAGCGCGCATGACGTCGCGAGGTGCAGATGCCTGCGCTGAGTCATCCCATATGTCTATCGCAAGCGCGCCCTGCGCCACCAGCATGCCAAGCCCGTCGCAGGCGGTGGCTCCGGCGGATCTGGACTCGTTCACGAGCGCCGTGCTCTCAGCTCTCCCGTAGACCATGTCGTAGACCACTTGACCGGGACCCACGAGCCCCGCAGGCAAAGGACTGGGGTCGGCTGGCTGCATCCCCACTGGTGTCGTGTTGACCACCAGGGAAGCCGACGAGACCGCGCGCGCGAGCTCGCCCTCCGCACAGACGTGCGCTTCGACCTGCCCGAGATGAGGTGCCATGCGCTCAACCAGTGCGCGGGCGGCCTGCTCGTTGCGGCTCACCACAGTGACGCGCGAGACTTTCGCGAGCACGAACGACACGAACGCGGCGCCTGCGGCACCACCCGATCCCAGAAGCACGACCTCAGCCCCGCACGGGTCGAAGCCGACCTCGCTTTGGAGCGACTCGAGGAGACCGCGACCATCGGTGTTGTAGCCCATGAGGCGACCGTCCACGCAGTGGATGGTGTTGACCGCACCGGCCATCTGGGCCGCTGCGGCGACCTGGTCGCACAGCTCGAGAACATCTTGCTTGTAGGGCATGGTGACGTTGCATCCCACGATCGAGAGCGAAGGCATCGCAGCAAGGAATCGCCTAAGTCCCGTGCAGTCCTCAACGCGGAAGGGCACGTAAACCCAGTCGAGCGCCATCGCCTCATAGGCGGCGTTGTGCATCGCGGGCGACAGCGAATGAGCGACCGGATTCCCGATCACCCCCGCGATCCTGGTCGACCCCTTGATCGTGACCATCACACCGCTCTCGCTTCGGTTGTTTCTCTGGCCGAGTCTAGGACACGGGCACGCGACCTGCCAGCAGACGACGTTCGATGGCCCGCAACACCAGTGTGTGCGGGAGATCCGACGACGACAGCGGCGTGACGAGCACGGTAGTCATGCCAATGAGCTGGCCGCCGAGGATGTCAGTGAAGACCTGGTCCCCCACGATCGCCGCCTGAGCCGGAGTCGCACCGGTCAGATCCAGCGCCTTGCGAAACGCGAACGGCAGCGGCTTGATCGCCTTGCCCACCAGCAAGATGCCGAGCTTGTCGGCCAGATCGGCCACATGGGCATGCCAGTTGTTCGACACGATGCACAGCGTGAACCCCGCCGCTTTCGCACGCTCGACCCACGACATCGCGAATTCGGTGACGTCGGTGCTCTTGCGCGGCAGCAGCGTGTTGTCGAGGTCGAGCAGCATGGTGGTGACGCCACGCGAACGCAGTTCGTCGAGATCGATCGAGTGGATCGAGTGATAGTAGAAGTCCGGGGACAACACTAGTGATCCTGCTTTCCATCGCCGTCGTGATCGTGGTCCACAGACTCCGCGGCACCGTCGGAGCGCAGCTTCGCAAGACGACCTTCCACCTCGGCCATCGCCGCGGGGTCGCCCCAGACCTTCAGCGTGCTTCGCATGATCGCGAGTCCTTCGTACTCTTCTTGGGGGTCGGTCCAGTAGGCGTCGGACGACGTGCCGATCGCAACGGATCTCAGC
Organism: uncultured Eubacteriales bacterium; assembly: GCA_964467305.1. Lineage (GTDB taxonomy): Bacteria > Actinomycetota > Coriobacteriia > Anaerosomatales > PHET01 > CAVPCY01. Next base: position 9,092 of record CAYXQU010000027.1, on the reverse strand, counting down.
GCTTCGTCCCGGTTCGCATCATCGCCTGTCAGGAGCAGTAACTGGGCGAGATTGGCATGCATCATGCCGGAACGCGGGTTCTTCTCGACGCCCTCTCGCGCTATGGCCAGCCCCTGCTCATGGCCCTCTTTCTGGAAGACGATGTAGGAGGCGACCTGATAGGCCTGCAGGAACTGCGGATCGAGCAAGACCACCATGCGCATCGTGGGCATCATGAACTGCATGTCGTGCAACTGGACGCCTGAGTAGTACAGGTGGAACTGAGGGTCCAGACGGTTCCACAGCACCGCTGCGCCGAAGGTTCGAAGACCGGACAAGTACGCGAAACCAGCTCTACCGAGCAGCCTTCCCGTCTCGGCGATCTCGGGACTGGGCATCGAACGGCCGGCCGCGAACTGACCGGCGAAGATCAGGGCGGCACACAGCAACAACGTCCCAACCAGCTTGGCGGCCGACCCTGTCGCGGTCATCACAGATCCCGTTTTCCGAACACGGCAGACGCTGCTGTGAGAAGCAACACCACCCACGCCGCGAACACGACCGTCATCGCCGCAGCATAGGCGATGCCGTACCCGTCTCCGTGGGCCACCGGGTTGATCACATTGAACACCTCAAGCGACGGCACGTACCAGGGCAGCGGATTCGCGTGCACGTCGCCTCCCGTCACGAGTGTCGTCATCGAGTGACCGGCGAACACGAAGGTCAGCACCGCGACCACGTTGGTCACCACGCCAAACCGGGTGGAGGCCAGCAGGGCCAACGCGGCTATGACACCCATCTCGAACCAGATCGCCAGTCCTGCCAAGAGGATCTGGAGCATGATCTGGTCGTAGACGAACGCGCCGACCGCGATGACGGTGAGACTGAACAGGGCCACGGCGATCCCGACGAGTGCGAAGATGCCCAGCCAGGTCCCCACAACGTAGTGCCAACGCTCGACATCGCGGGCGAGCAGCGTGAACACCGTTCGCCGCTCGACCTCGGCAGGCACGCGTGTCGCCGAGAACGCCACGGTGACGATGAACGCCGCGACGAACATCAGTGCGATCGCGACTTCTCGGTATACAGCGGCCAAGACGCCGGTCGACCCATAACTTGGCAGCGACGGGATGACGAGCACCATCAACGCCGCGAACACGGCGACCACCCACATGAACTTGCGGCGTATGGCGTCTCGGAGAACGGCTGCCGCGATCGTGGTGATACGGCTCATGCCGCATCACCCGCTTCGCTCATCATCCTCGCGAAGAAGTCCTCGAGGCTCATGCGAGATGGCACGACCGATTCGACGCGCCAGCCTGCGTCGTAGAAGGCGTCGATCACTGCACGTACCTCCGAATCAGGGACACGAACGCTGCATCCCTCGGAATCAGAGTCGGCCTCGAGCGCGACCGCGGCGACACGTTCCGGTACCCCACCGACGCCGATGGCACGAATGGCGACCTTGCCTCGCACATCGAGCAGCTCGTCGATGTGGCCGCGTGCGGCAACCAGACCGCGGTTGAGAATGGTCACCTCATCGCACACGGCTTCGACCTCGGAAAGCTGGTGCGATGACAGCAGGATCGTCGTGCCGGCTTCCTTGAGGTCGAGCATGATCCGCCGAACATCGCGCTGGCCCACCGGGTCGAGCCCGGACGCCGGCTCATCGAGCACGATGACTGCGGGATCGCCGACAAGTGCCTGGGCCAGGCCCAGGCGCTGGAGCATCCCGCGAGAGAAGCGCGAGAGCAGATCGTCTTGACGCCCTTCCAGCCCCACGCGCGCCAGCAGCTGCGGCGCCTGTGCAAGGATCGTGTCTTTGGAGTGACCGCCCAGCCTGCCCGAGAGAAGCATGACCTCTCCAGCGGTCAGGTGCGACGGGAAGTACGGCTGCTCGGGCAAGAAACCCAAGCCGGCCCGAGCGCCGCGGACGTGCGCGGGTCGTCCCATGATCTCGAAGGTGCCGCCCGTGGGCTTCACCAGACCGAGGAGCATCTTCAGCGTCGTGGTCTTGCCAGCCCCGTTGGGACCGAGAAGCCCGTGGATCGCGCCTTGTGACACCGAGAGCGACACGTCAGATACCGCGTCAACCCTGCCTACCGCCGAGCGCCCGTAAGACTTGCGCGCGTGTTCGATCGACAACGCCACGGTTCCCCCCAACTCCGCCCCCCCACTCGTCATTGACCGAATACCTCCTTGGACTTGGCTTTCGCCTTCATGAACTCAGCTTCGGTAGCCGCGTACGTCTGCGACCCGTCTTTACCCGTGAGCACGTAATACACGCAGTCGGTATCGGCAGGGTCGACCGCGGCCTTCAGTGACGAGAGGCCCGGGTTGGAGATGGGGCCGGGTGGAAGGCCCTTGTGCAGGTAGGTGTTGTACGGACTGGGGGTCCGCGTCTCCTTGTAGGTCAGTCGGAACCGGTTTCCGGGCAACACGTACTCGACGGTCGCGCAGATCTCGAGTTTCCAGCCCTTCTCAAGGCGGTTGTGTATCACCGATGAGACCAGCGGTCGCTCTTCCTCAAGGCTGGCTTCCCGCTCGATGATCGAGGCCATGATCACCACTTCGGTGAGATCGAAGCCCCGCTTCTCGGCTTGAGCCAGATCGACCTCTGCGATCTCCTTGTCGAACTGGTCGAGCATGATCTCGATGGCTTCTGCTGCGGTGGTTCCCTCCCGCAGCCGGTAGGTCTTGGGGAAGAGGAAGCCTTCAAGCGAGCCTTTGTAGGCGTCCTTCAGGTACGGATGCTCGTCCGCGAACTGGTCGGCCCCGCCCTTGGCGAGCTCGAGGAACTCCCCTTCGTCGATACCGGCTTCACTGGCGAGTCGCGCAGCGATCTGCTCCACGACCCAGCCCTCGGGGATCGTCACGGTGACGTAGGCTATCGGAGGGCCCTCCATCAGCTTCTCGATCACCATTTCGTAGGGCATTCCGGTTGCGAGGCTGTACACGCCCGCTCGAAGCTTGCCGTCGGCCTGCGCCTGACGTGTCTTGACCCGGAACATCGTGGGGTTCGCCACGACGCCCTTGTCGGCAAGCGCGGTGGCGATCGCAGCGGTCGACGCACCCTTGGTTATCTCGACTGTGACTGCCTCGCCGGGCTCGACCGAGGTGGCGGGCTTGTACAGGATCCACCACGCGCCCACCGCCGCGCTGAGCGCGAGGACCGACAAGACCGCCACCACCACGGTGGCGACGCCTCCCGATTGCCGGCCGCCTCGCGTGCCGGATGCCCGTCGGTCCCTGCGTGTCATCGTTGGTATCCTTCCGAACCCGGTGCGGCCCGCTCGTCCAAGTAGGTCTGGAGGAACACCGATGCGGCGACCATATCGACACGGCCCCGCATCGAGCGTTCCGACTCGCCTGCCTCGCGCATGCGCCTGACCGCCTCGGCCGAGGAGAGCCTTTCGTCCGTATACTCGATGGGGACGCGCAAGAAACGAGCCATCTTGGCTGCAAGGGCCTGGACGTGACGCGCCTGTGGCCCCAACTCGCCGTCAAGTGAGCGTGGCAGTCCAACAACTATCGACTCGACGTCATACTCCCCCACGATGCGCGCGAGTTCCGAGTCCGCCCTTGTCTGCTGCGACGTCTCGAGCACGGTCAGCGGAGTCGCGATTCGGCCAGAGGGGTCCGAGATAGCCACACCCGTGCGCTTGTCGCCGATGTCGAGTGCCAGGATTCGCACGACTCCCTAACCGATACCCAGCTCGGCACGCGCGAGCGCCAGCGCCTCATCCACCTTCGACGCATCGTCGCCGCCACCTTGCGCCATCGACGGCTTGCCGCCACCGCGTCCGCCCAACAGCGGCGCGATCGCACGGATAACCGAGCCGGCATCGAAGCCCGAGGCAACCGCCGCGTCCGAACCTGCGGCGATGAAGATCGGCTTGCCGGTCTCGGCATCGGGCGCCACCAGCACGATCGCATCGGCACCCCTGGCCCTCAGCATGTCCCAGGCCTCGCGCAGGCCCGAAGCGCGCAGGCCGGGTGCCGTATCCACGATGACCTTGTATCCGCCGGCATCGACGAGCCGATCGGTCAGGTGCCCGATTTCGTTGCCCGCCACGGCCTCCTTGATACGGCTCGCACTGGACTCGAGCTGCTTGACCTTCTTCACGAGCGCCGCGGCCCTCTCGGCGACATCACGCGGCGGAACACGCATCGCGTCGGCGGCCTCGACAAGCTCCGCCTCTTCGGTCCGTGTCAGCTCGTACGCATCGTAGCTGGTCACAGCCTCGATTCTCCGAAGATTCGCGCCCACGGAGCTCTCCGAGACGATCTTGAGCAGTCCGATCTCGGTGGTAGTCGAGATGTGCGTGCCGCCACACAGCTCCTTGGAGAAGTTGCCCACTTCGAGCACGCGCACGAAATCGCCGTACTTCTCGCCGAACAGCGCCGTGACCCCGGACTCCTTGGCGGTCGCGATGGATGTCTCGTACGCGCGAACTGGGTGGTTCTCGAAGATCTTCGCGTTGACCATACGCTCGACTTTGTCGAGCTGCTCTCGGGTCATCGCCTCGAAGTTGGTGAAGTCGAACCGCAGTCGCTCCGGCGAAACGCTGGAGCCCGCCTGCGTGGCATGCTCTCCCAGCACCAGGCGAAGCGCCCAGTGCAGCAGGTGGGTCGCGGTGTGATTTCGCCGGATCCTCTCGCGTCTGTTGACGTCGATGGCGGCGCGAACCGCTTCACCCACAGCGACCTCGCCGCTCTCCACGACCGCTGCGTGAGCGTAGACACCCGGCTCGGGGATGCGGGTGTCGGTCACGCGCAGACGCGCGCCTGCGGCGGTCACGAGAAGACCGGTATCGCCTACTTGCCCGCCCTGTTCGCCGTAAAACGGCGTCTCGGCAAGCACGATGTCGACCGAATCACCCTCCGAGACGCGTTCGACGAGCTCGCCATCGCGCACGATCCCGGTCACCGTCGTATCGGCCACATCCGCAGCGTACCCTACGAATCGTGTGGGGCCGTGCTGCTTGGCGATCGCCGAGAATGCCCCGCCGTACGCCTTCCAGGAGTCATCCTTAACGTGAGCCCTCGCGCGCTGCCGCTGGGCGTCCATCTCCGTGTGGAACGCCTGCTCGTCGACGCCCAGGCCCCTCTCGGCGACGATCTCGGCGGTCAGCTCGTAGGGGAACCCGAAGGTGTCGTGCAGGGTGAAGGCCACGCGTCCGTCGAGGGTACCGCCGCCCGAGCTCGTGAGCGACTCGATCTCAGTCTCGAGGAAGCTCAGCCCGGTCTTGAGTGTCGACCCGAACCGCTCCTCCTCGCTTGTCACGATCCTGCCGATGAGATCGCGGTGCTCAACGATCTCCGGATAGGCATCACCCATCTGCTCGATGACGTCATCAACCAAGGTGTTGAGGAAGGGATCCTCGACTCCCAGCAGCCGCCCGTGCCTCACAGCGCGCCGCAACAGGCGACGAAGCACGTACCCGCGGCCCTCGTTCGACGGGAGGATTCCATCCGCGATCATGAACGTCACCGCACGCGCGTGATCGGCGAGTATCCGCAGCGACGTGTCGCTGCGCCCGCCATGTCCGTACTCGACTCCGGTGATCTGCTCGGCGAGAGTCATCAGGCCGCGCAGGATGTCGGTCTCGAAGTTCGAGGGGACTCCTTGCAGAATCGCCGCGATGCGCTCGAGGCCCATGCCCGTGTCGATGTTTTGCTTGGGCAAGGGAAGTAGTGCGCCGTCATCTTGCCGGTCGTACTGCATGAAGACGAGGTTCCAGTACTCGAGGTACCGGTCGCAGTCACAGCCGGGAGCGCACGTGGGCGAGCCGCAGCCCAACGCGGCGCCTTGATCGTAGTAGAGCTCGGAGCACGGTCCGCACGGACCGGTGGGGCCGGCGCTCCAGAAGTTGTCCTTGGCACCCATGCGCACGATACGCTCCGCGGGCACGCCCGACTCCTCCAGCCACAACGCCTCGGCCTCGTCGTCGTCCTCGTAGATCGACGCCCACACCTTCTCGGCATCGAGACCCAGCACGTCTATCGAGTACTCCCACGACCAGCGGATGGCCTCTCGCTTGAAGTAGTCACCGAAGCTGAAGTTGCCGAGCATCTCGAAGAAGCTGTGGTGCCGACCGGTTGTACCGATTATGTCGATGTCGGTGGTACGAACACACTTCTGAACCGTGGTGGCGCGGGAGAAGCCCAGGTCCGAAACACCCAGGAATACCGGTTTGAACTGCACCATGCCCGCAGTGGTGAGCAACAGCGAGGGGTCGTCGGGAATCAGCGACGAGCTTGGCATGCGACGGCAGCCTTTGCTTTCGAAAAACGAGAGAAAGCTCTCGCGGATCTCAGCTGAGTTCACGTTTCCTGGCTTCCCTTCACTGGCGCTGTTCGCGTTCGGGATCGGTGTCATGGGCATCCTCGGGCTCGCAGTCTTCAGAGTCATCTTCGCACGTCGTCGAGCGGAAGAGCGCTCCATCATGTGTGGCGAGCAGCTTGTTGGTCCGCTGCTCGTAGTAGTAGACGAACAGCCCCTTCACCGTGGCAGCGGTGGGGATCGCGAAGACCATGCCCCAGAACCCGAACAAGGTGCCACCGATAAGCAGCGAGAATACCACGAGCGTCGGATGCAGGTCGACTTGCTCGGACATCACCCGCGGGGTCACGAAAAGGTCTGTGAGCTGCTGCGCCGCGATGATGACAACGATTGCCAGCACTGCGGTGAGCGGACTCACGAACAGGCCCACGACCCCGGCGATGAACCCCGACAGGATCGGGCCGAGGTAGGGCACGAAGTTGAAGATCACTGTGATGATGGCCAGCACCAACGCGTAGCGGATGCCGATGACCGTCAGGCCGATCCATGCGATGACGCCGGTGACCAAGGAAACGATGGACTGCCCACGCAGATAGCCGCCCACGACGCGCACCACCGTGCCCAGCAGGTTCTCCAGGTCATCTTCGTACTTGTCGCCGGCGAGCAGACGCAGCTCGCTGCGGATCTTGGGAAGATCCTTGAGCGTCCAAAACGCGATCACCGCGGCAAGGAACAGGTTGAATATCAGCGCCGCCACGCCGGAACCCACGATCAGCACACCTTGAGCGACGGCCTGGCCGGTATCGACGACCACACCGGACACTGAGTCGGCCACCGCACCAAACGTCGCGGAGAGCCACTCAGGAACCACGATGCCGCTGTAGCGCTGCTGAAGGGCAGAGAGCACCGTCTCGCCCTCGCGCATGTAGCCCGGGACCGCCTCGGCGAAATCGACGATCTGGCGAACCGCAGGCGGTGCCAGGAAGACCATGGCCAGCGTCAGTCCCGACAAGGTGATCGCGAACCAGGACGCCACCGCCCAGATGCGCGGAACACCCCTTCGCTCGAGCCCGGCGACCGGTCCTTGCAAGAGGAACACGAACAGGAACGCGACCACGAAGGGACCTAGGGCACCTGCCACCCTGCCGAAAGCCCAGCCGGCGACCGCGATGAGCACCAAGACGCCGATGGTCGACCAGACCACGTTCGCGGTGGTCCTCCATCTCAGCAATCTGGCCTCAGGGGTGACCACAGATCACTCCTTGACGATAGTCTCGCGCAGCACCTTGAGTGTACGCCTGAGAAGCCGCGACACCTGCATCTGCGAGATGTCGAGCTGCCGGGCGATCTCAGTCTGTGTCAGCCCCTCGAAGAATCTCAGGTACAGAACGCGCTGCTCTTGGGGTGTGAGCTCCTTGAACGCGCTTTGCAGCGTGGTGCGGTCCTCGACCGCGGCCATCAACACATCGTCTTTCCCAATGTACTCGAGGATGCTGAACGACTCTGATCCGTCGTTTCCCCGATCGCTTTCGAGCGACACGAAGTTGTATGCCTCGGATGTCTCCATCGCTTCGAGCACTTCTTCTGGCGTGACCTCGAGGTATTCGGCGATCTCAGGCACACTGGGGGAACGCTGAAGTCGCTGCGTGAGCGCGTCCACCGCCTGATTCACCTTGAACGACAGTTCCTGCAATCGGCGCGGGACCTTGATGGCCCACCCCTTGTCTCGGAAGTAGCGCTTGAGCTCACCCACGATGGTAGGTGTCGCGTAGGTGGTGAACTCGACCTTTCGCTCGATGTCGAATCGGTCGATCGCCTTTATCAGCCCGATGGTTCCCACCTGCACGAGGTCATCGACGGGTTCGCCCCGGTTCCGAAAACGGCTCGCCAGGTACTTCACGAGGTTCAGATACATCGTGATCAGCTCATCGCGAGCGTCCTCATCGCCGTTGAGCCGATAACGGCGAAAGAGCTCGCGAGTGTAGCGTTTGTCCCAAGAGAGCTTGCGGGTCTGCTTCTCAGGTCGACGCGGGCTACTGGGCATCGACGCTCCCTGTACGCTTCACGAGCCTGAGGAAGGACCTGCCGGTCTCGTCGCTCATCAGCTCGAAGCTATCGCTCACCGATTCGAGGATGAACGTCGCGTACGAGGCGCGCCGTTCGACCTCCTCGTCACTGAGCAACGCCTCGGTGCCAAGGGCGACGGTGATGGTGATCGCATCTGCATCCATGGCGAACGAGAACTCCACGGGAGCACCCTCGTGCACCGTGTCCACCGCGTAGACGAACGCCTCCTCGGCGGCGATGCGCACATCGTCGACCTCATCAAAAGACATCCCCATGCGGCTCACCAGTGAGGCTGCGGTCATCCGTACCGTCTTGGCGAACTCGCCGCGAGCGGGAACGGTCAGGTTGACGAGATCTTGGCCCATCTATTCCTCCGGTGTGTCTGCGGTTTCGTCGGTCGCTGGCTGCTCGTTCTCGGATGCCCTGCGGCGCTCCCGCCATGCTTGGCGGACACGAACCGCCATGCCCGAGACCGCCTCACCCGGGTTGGTGACCAAGCCCGAGATGGTCCCTGATGCGTGGGAGACTTTGGCGCCGGCCTCCTCGAACTGGGTGATGATCGCATCGATCCGCAGCAGCTCAGCGTTGACGGCATCGACGGTGACGTCTGACTTCTCGATCAGCGGTATGAGCCTATCGGTGGTCGCGGATGCCGACTCGCTCAGCCGACGGGCCGCGCGTGCCACCTCGAAAGCGGCCCAGGCACCAAGACCGCACATCGCGGTGGCCGCGAGCAAAGCGATCACCACTAGCAGATTCA